>CALCFP010000336.1 GCA_937900725.1 uncultured Bacteroidota bacterium
GGCGCAAGGATTTGTACAAGGCCGCTTTCAACTACTATTACAGCAAGGCAGGACGAAATGCCGTCAATCCTGGCGAAGGACGCGGATTCCGCACCGCAACAGACTGGTACAAAGTCCTTTATCCTATCTTTTCACGCACAGACCTTGACGAGAACGGAATGAAGGCTGTCATCGACTCAATTGTCACTGACTATTGCTGGGAATATTGGTACGACGACGATGCACAAGCCATTTGCACCGCCGAGGCGACAAATATGGGCTTCACCTACAGCGGAGGATTGAACTCTAGCATAAAAAACGAACTGTCGAACGAACTGCGCGCATCACTTTACAACGGCACACTGGTCAGCGTGTTCCAATGCATCAAGAAACACAAGGAAAACGAAGCGTTTGAAGAGGCTAGAATGCGCTTCAGCAATTATTGCAAACTGATGAACAAGATTGTGACCGTCAGCATCTGCGACAGCGAAGCAAAAGACAAATCGCAATATGCAGGCTATACGATGCGCTTCGAACCCAACAGCAACGTCACCGACCCCGAGTTGTGGCAATGCACGCTCGACTCGCTGGGCAAGGGAATCATTCAGTATCGTGTGTTTGCCTACGCAGATGCAGGTTTCAGTCCTGAACTAATCCTGGTTTCACTTGACAACGAAGAGTTGGCTCGCTACCCTTTCACTATGGACTACAGCGGTAACAAGATTGTTGCGGAAATCGACCTTGCTGGGGGTGGCATCGCCATTCCTGTAAAAGACGGCTGGGGATTCGGAATCAATCCTGAATATGCCCTCAACAACGACGACAAGCCTTCACACATTCTGACGGCAGACTCTGTACGCCTGTGGGACGGCATCAAAGATGCGCTTGCCGACTGCCGTAGCATAACGCCCGACAAAGACGGGTCTTTCACTATTACAGCCGAAGGCGTAGCAATCAGCGGGACTATTGATGTAGTGGCACATACAGGTTCGGGAATATTCACCATTGAAGCCACCACCGAATATAGCAATCCTTTAAGCGAAGCCGACTGCTTTGACGTCTTTTGGGCTTTGATCAAAGGGCAAAATGTTGAAATTCCAAGTTGCGTGCTAAAAAGTTACACTGCGCGACACCATCTGCAAGGAACTTTCACTATCGGATACAGCGACAAGGGTCAATGCTATATACTTCATTTTTCAGGAACTGGAACTTGCTCTATATCAGGCGAACAGTATTCGTCAATAGACGCCTCGGTGATAAGCAATGCTGAAGACCCAACAGACAAATGGACTTACACTGACCGCAAACTGAGCACCACACCCGTACACCTCGACAATGCTCAGGAAACAATGGATTGCGAATTACTATTTGAATGATTGATAAGACAATCCCGACATCAATCTAAAAACATTCACTTTGATTTTTGGAAAATTTGCTCAAAAAAAAGACTCCGCCATACACATGTGACGGAGTCTTTTTTATGATAGCGGAATACTATTAGTACTCGACCAATACTTTGCCTGTCATTTCAGCAGGTGCTTCAAGATTCATAAGCGACAGGATGGTTGGAGCAACATCGGCCAAACGTCCGTCGTTCACTTTCTTGACATCGTCAGAAACGACAACAATTGGAACAGGATTCAACGAGTGTGCCGTGTTTGGCGTGCCGTCGGCGTTGATAGCGTTGTCGGCATTTCCGTGGTCGGCAATGATGACTGTGCTGTAGCCGTTCTTCTGTGCAGATGCCACAACCTCGCCTACGCATTCGTCAACAGCCTTTACAGCCTTGCATATCGCATCGTAGATGCCTGTATGGCCTACCATATCGCCGTTGGCAAAGTTCACTACTATGAAATCGTACTTATTCTCGTTGATGCTTGCCACAAGTTTGTCCTTCACTTCGTATGCGCTCATCTCAGGCTGAAGGTCGTATGTTGCAACCTTAGGCGATGCCACCAATGTACGTTCTTCGCCGTCGTATGGTGTTTCGCGACCGCCATTGAAGAAGAATGTAACGTGTGCATACTTCTCGGTTTCGGCTGTGTGCAACTGTTTCAAGCCCTTACTGCTGATGAATTCGCCCAAAGTGTTGGTCACGTTCTCTTTCGGGAACAGGATATGCACGCCTGTGAATGTGGCGTCGTAAGGAGTCATACAGTAATACTGCAGGCCTGGGATAGTCTTCATTCCTTCTTCAGGCATATCTTGCTGAGTCAAGACGATTGTCAATTCCTTTGCGCGGTCGTTGCGGTAGTTGAAGAAGATTACCACGTCGCCTTCCTTTATGCGTCCGTCAACATTGGCATTGATGAGCGGTTCCATAAATTCATCGGTGTTTTTGTGTTCTTCAGAGTCGGTATCGTAGCAACTCTGCACGCCTTCAACCATATCAGCGACTTTGCGTCCCTGGCCGTTCACCAACTGGTCGTATGCTATTTTCACGCGGTTCCAACGTTTGTCGCGGTCCATAGCGTAGAAACGTCCGATGATAGAAGCGATGTAGCCGTTGCCAACCTCGTCA
>CALCFP010000337.1 GCA_937900725.1 uncultured Bacteroidota bacterium
CGAGGACAGGCTGTTTCAGTTCCTTTATCACCTTGTCAAGTCCACGCTCACGCAAGTAGGCCATAGCGCTGCTTGCTTCGCCCACGCCAGGAAATATGACCTTGTCGGCCGATTGCAACTTGTATATGTCATCGGTGATTATTGGGTTGATGCCCAATCGGTTGAGCGCAAATTCAACCGACTGTACATTTCCCGCATTGTATTTTACTATTGCAACGTTCATATTGCTAATCAATTGTCAATTCTTAATTATCAATTAATCAAATCACAGCATTCCCTTAGTTGAAGGCAGTTCATATTTGTAGATGTCGCGCTTGACAGCCATTTTTATTGATTTTGCCAAAGCCTTGAAGATGCCTTCAATCTTGTGATGCTCGTTTTCGCCTTCAGCCTTGATATTCAAATTCATACGTGCCGAATCGCTTAAACTCTTGAAGAAATGCAGGAACATTTCGGTTGGCATATCGCCAATCTTTTCGCGAGTGAACTTGGCATCGTAAACCAGCCACGGACGTCCACCGAAATCGAGTGCCACACTGCAAAGGCAATCGTCCATTGGCAGGCAGAAGCCGTAACGCTCAATTCCGCGTTTGTCGCCTAGAGCCTTCAGGATGGCCTCGCCAAGTGCAATGGCGGTATCTTCTATGGTGTGGTGCTCATCGACGTTTAAATCGCCTTTAACGCGTATTTCAAGGTCGCTTCCAGAGTGCTTGCCAATCTGTTCAAGCATATGGTCGAAGAAACCAAGGCCTGTAGAAATGTTGCATTTGCCTGTCCCGTCAAGGTTTATGCGTACGAAAATGTCTGTTTCCTTTGTTGTGCGCTTGACTTCGGCCACACGTTCGCCAGCAAACAGTATTTCGCAAACCTCATCCCAGTTTTTGCAGACACGGCAATTGGGCAAGGTCATTTCCTCATTACCAAGGTAAAGTCCCTTGCAACCAAGGTTTTGCGCCATTTGCATATCGGTTTGGCGGTCGCCAATGACAAAGGAATTCTCAAGGTCGTAATCGCCCGACGTATATTTTGTCAGCATTGCTATTCCAGGTTTGCGGGTAGGCTTGTTGTCTTCAGGATAAGAGCCGTCGATCAGAATGTCGTCAAACTTTACACCTTCATTTTCAAAAACTTGCAACATTTTACCCTGAACCAAGTCAAAGTTTTCCTGTGGATTGGCAGGTGTTCCCAAACCGTCTTGATTGCTAACAATAACCAATTCAAAATCAAGGTTCTTGCGTATGAAGTAGAGATTGCGCAACACGCCAGGGAGAAATTCCAACTGTTCAAGATTATCGACCTGAAACGTTACTGGCGGTTCTACAATAAGAGTGCCGTCACGGTCAATAAACAAGGCTCGTTTCTTTGTCATTTTATTGTATGTTAATTATTTGCAAAATTCATTTAAAGCGGATATCAAAGCGGCGTTTTCTTCCTTTGTACCAACAGTTATGCGTAATCCGTTTTGGCACAAAGCCACATTGTGGCGGCTACGTACAACTATTCCGCGTTTTACCAGTTCTTTGTAGATGACAGGCGCGTCTGTCACTTTTGCCAACACGAAATTAGCATCGGTAGGATAGGTGCATACAACACATTTACAGCCGTTTAATGCCGAAATAAGTTCTGCACGGCAGGCCTTAATCTCGTTTACTATGCGATTTTTGTCTTCAACACGGTCAATAGCCTTGAAAACAGCATTTTGCGTAAGAATATTGATGTTGTAAGGATATTTTATCTTCAGCAACACATCAATGATTTCCTTTTGCGCAAAAGCCATTCCGCAACGTAGAGCGGCCATTCCCCAAGCCTTGCTGAATGTCTGCAATACAAGCAGGTTTGGATATTTGTCGATTGACTTTGTGAACGATTCAGTTTCGGCAAAGTCAATGTAAGCCTCATCGACAACCACAATTCCGTTGAAGTTCTCGATAATGCGGATAATGTCGGCACGTTTCATCAGATTGCCCGACGGATTGTTAGGCGAGCAGATGAAAATCAACTTTGTTTCAGGCTTTATTGCAGCCAGAATCTTATCAGTCTGCAGTTGAAAGTCTTCAGTCAGCAGAACTTCGTCAATAGGCGTTTCGTTGATGGATGCCTGTACTTTGTACATTCCGTAAGTAGGGGGCACAATTATTGCGCGGTCGATGTTTGGACGGCAGAAAGCACGAAATAGCAAGTCGATAGGCTCATCGCTGCCATTGCCGAAAAAGACCTGTTCTGGACGGACTCCCTTCAACTTGGCAACCTTTATGCGCAGTGGAGTTTGACGTGGGTCGGGGTAACGGTTGTAGCCTTCGCCAGCCATCGAACCGAACGAGTTCTCGTTTGCGTCGAGGAAAATGGCGGCATCGCCTTCAAATTCATCCCTTGCGCAGGAATATGGTTCCATTGCAAGAACGTTCGGCCTAATTATCTTATTTAAATCAAAAGTTGACATAACTTACATTAACTTTCTTTTATGCAATTACTTATTTAGATAATTCAAACGTACGGTGACAGCGTTTTTGTGTCCGTCGAGCATTTCGGCTGCAGCCATTGTTTCTATTACTGGACCTAATGTTTTTATTCCGTTTTCGGACAACTTTTGGAAAGTTATCTTTTTCATAAAACTGTCGATATTGACGCCACTGTACGCACGTGCATAGCCATTTGTAGGCAACGTGTGATTGGTTCCTGAAGCATAGTCGCCAGCGCTTTCGCACGAATAGTAGCCCATAAAGACAGAGCCCGCCTGACGTACTAGAGAAGCCCACTCATCGGCATTTGCGACCGAAAGAATCAAATGTTCAGGTGCATAAGCGTTTACAAAATCCATAGCGGTTTGCATATTGTCGAAGCATACAAAGCGAGAGTTTGCCAAAGCCTTGTTAGCGAATTCCTTGCGAGGCAATTCATCAAGTTGGCGTTGAGTCTCTTGCCATACGTCTTCAATCTTCTTTTGCGACAGCGATACCAGAACCACCTGGCTGTCGGGGCCGTGTTCGGCTTGCGAAAGCAAGTCGGCTGCGGCAAACTGCACAGGAGTCTGCTCGTCGACAACAACCAGCACTTCCGAAGGTCCAGCAGGCATATCTATCGCAACACCCATTGACGACACCAACTGCTTGGCGCAAGTAACATATTGATTACCTGGGCCAAAAATCTTGTCAACCTGAGGTATTGTCTCTGTTCCAAATGCCATGGCCGCGATGGCCTGCGACCCACCAACCTTGAACACGCGCTTAACGCCAGTCAGACGTGCGGCAAACAGTATTGCAGGGTT
>CALCFP010000338.1 GCA_937900725.1 uncultured Bacteroidota bacterium
TCGACAATTCCGGCCTCAATCATCTCGCGCAGAAGGTCGTTGCCCTCACGGGTACGCTCACCAACTCCGGCGAAAACCGAAATGCCCGAATAGCCGATTGCGATATTGTTGATCAACTCCTGAATAAGCACTGTCTTGCCTACACCGGCGCCACCAAACAAGCCAATCTTGCCACCCTTGGTATATGGTTCGATAAGGTCGATGACCTTGATGCCGGTAAACAGCACCTCGGAGTCGGTCGACAATTGGTCGTAGGTTGGAGCAGGACGGTGGATAGGATAGCCGTTTTCCTTTGGCAACTGTCCGATACCATCGATTGTATTTCCAGTAACGTTCATCAAGCGACCCTTGATTTGGTCGCCAATAGGCATTTTGATAGGAGCGCCAGTCGCCTCGACCTCAACACCACGGCTCAATCCGTCGGTAGAGTCCATAGCAATCGCTCTCACGGTTTTTTCGCCAATGTGTTGCTCGACCTCGCACACAAGGGTTGTGCCGTCTTGACGCTTTATCTCAAGTGCATCCAATATGTTAGGCATATTGCCTTCTTCAAAACTCACGTCCACCACAGGACCGATGATTTGAACGATTTTACCAATATTTCCAGCCATTTTCTTGAATGTTTTATTAGTTATTCTATTTATTTATTGCGATTTAGCAGTTTTAGACTTATTTCACGCAACGGTTCCACATTTATGCCGTTGCCTGCCAGTTTGTCCAAAATATGCGTGGCTTTTTTGTCAAATTCCTCAATTTTGTCTTGTCCAACCTTGTCAATCCCGTATTTCAGGTACATCGACTTGATTGCTGTTATCTTCTCATCTTCGTCAAACTCCTTGCGGTTCAGCCAATCGTTCATTATTGCCAAGTCGTCGGGCGAAGCCAGTTGCAAAGCCTTGATGAGCAAATATGTCTTCTTACTGCAGACAATGTCGCCACCAATGCGCTTGCCAAAGGTTGCAGGATCGCCAAACGTGTCAAGAAGGTCGTCGCGCAACTGGAAAGCAAGACCAAGGTTGATGCCGAAGTCATACAGCAACTGTGCATTTTCATCCGATGCGCCGCCCATAATGGCACCCGTCATAAGGCAAGCGCCAATCATTACCGAAGTCTTGAGCCTGATCATTTCAATGTACTCATCCTCGGTGATGTCGTTGCGGGTTTCGAACTCCATATCGTACATCTGTCCCTCGCATATCTCTTGTGCCGTACGGGTGAACAATTCGTTTATCTGCTTAAGGCTGCTACTGTTGGTCTGGTTCATAATCTTGAACGACTCAATCAGCATTGTGTCGCCCGAAAGAATGGCCGTATTGTCGCCGTATTTGGCGGGCACGGTAGGCTTTCCGCGACGGATAGGCGCCTTGTCCATCAAGTCGTCGTGCAACAGCGTGAAATTGTGGAACATTTCCCACGCAATTGCAGGCGTGTAGGCATCTTCGGCCTTGTTTGGGTCGAAAGCCTGACAGGCAAGCACTGTAAGCAACGGCCTGATGCGCTTGCCACCGTTGCCCATTGAGTACGAAATCGGCTCATAGAGGCTTTGTGGCTCGCGGTTTAACTGTAGCGAACCGATGCGTGCTTCAATCTTTGATAA
>CALCFP010000339.1 GCA_937900725.1 uncultured Bacteroidota bacterium
AGTTATGTGATCTTTATTGTCCATACGAAATTCAAATTTACACTCTTTTTGCGAAATTTCCGATATGTTGGTAACTTTGATGGCAAATAATATGGGAAAATCATCACTGAGAGATAGAACTGTCAACGGGCTTGGTTGGAGTTTCGTAGGGAACACCCTCGGCTACGGTATCACATTCCTTGTAGGTCTGTTGCTGGCCAGGCTGCTGTCTCCAGAAGAGTACGGACTGATAGGAATCGTCACCGTGTTTGTCACTGTATTCAATACTATGACAGAAAGCGGATTCTCCTCGGCATTCTTCATATACATTGAACTCCATATAGCGAAAGCCGTCAATAGATGACGGCTTTCGCTTTTTATTTATTTGAAAATCAACACTATTTCTTTAAGGTTGTCATTATTAATATGCTATTCTCTTTTACTCCATATTTTTCATACTTGGGCATTCTGCTCTTGCCTTTAACTATTTCTACTCCACTGAATTCGTTAGATTTAATTTTTTGGAAATCCTTATAGTCAATCCGTTTGCCATCAACTACAATAATATAGTCTTCGATATTTTGAGGTGTCAGCGCTATGACATTTACCCCAGAAAGATCCTCGCGGACATAATATGATGAAGTAAGAAAGTTTACTATCGATGACGTTAGACCGTCTGCTGCAGTGTTCCAAAAGTCATCTTGCTCTTCATTTTCGCTTTTCGAGGTTACCACCATCAACGGACTGCCGGGACTGACACCATATTTTGCATAAGCACCGCTTTCGTTGTCCTTGACCATTGTGACGGATTTAATCTTGTTTGATTTGATTTTTTTAAAATCCTCAAGTGAGATTTTCTTTCCATCATATACAATGACAATGTTTTCCGCAGGATCTGATGTAATTATGGCAGGAAGAAACATAGTCAAGTTGATTACATCTGTTTCAAATGTATTGCTTTCGCTTTCGCCATCCTTGAACTTTTCATTCGAGGTAGTGTCGTTCGATTTGCTTTTTTGGAAATCGTCGTGAGATATGCGTTTACCGTCAGGTATGACGTCAACGTTCTCAGAATGCTCTGAAGTTGACACCACATTGCCCATTGTCCCATTACCGACAACTTTAACACTGTCGGCGTTGCTGGGTTGCTCTTTTTCACTAGTTTTGTAATCGACAACTGTTTGAGCATTCGTTGCCAATGCAGCCGCCACAAGCGGCACGATGTAAAGGGCTTTTAGTCCTTGTAGCATCGGAGTTCTTGATTTTGACATCATAGTTATACGATTTTTAAGGATACTGTGATTAAGGCTGTTGGTGATTGAGTAGCCGCTCGCACTGACAGCCTTTTTTATTAATGAATATTGATATTCCTTTATGTTAGCGCCTTGACGCAGCACAGCATCATCGGCTTCGTACTCGTATATTGCGCGCAGGTCGGCACGCAGAAGCCACATAACGGGGTTGAACCACTGCATCGACGACAGAACGTCTATTATCAGCACGTAGTTTGAATGGCCCAATGCCATATGCGCCTTTTCGTGGTTGATGATATGACGATTCCCGCTTTCATAATCGATGCGCGACATCACAATCCAGCGCATCCAACTGAATGGCGCAATATCGTCATCAACCACAATTATCTCAGTGCCGTCGGTATCGAAGTGTCGTTCGCCTCGTTTTATTGTCAGCCTGACTTTTATCAATTCCACTATCACTTTCGTGATTATTGCCACAGCGCCAGCCAGATATGCCACAATTAGGACGATTTGCCACCATGGCATCCGCGAAGCCGTGCTGACAGGCATTTCACCTATGCTGTCGCCTTTTGTGGCGTCAAAATCCATATATGGCACGTTTGCGGGGCCCTCGGCTTCGACATACTGAATAGTGTTCAGTGCAGGCATGAAGTTTTCAAACGGGTCAATTTCTATGGTCTTGTGGACAGTTATCACGCAAAATGGCAATACAAACGACAGTATGGTTGTAAAAACAAGTATAAGACGGTTGAACTGGTGAAGTGTATCGTGGCTCAGCAGAAGTTTGTAGCAAAGGTAGAAGACTGCCATAATGACGGCAACCTTGACTTCGTATATGACAGACGTAAGCATGTTATTTCTCCTTTTCGATTAGGTCAATGATCTCCTTCAGCTCGTCGATATTGAGTTTTTCGTCCTTCACAAACTGAAGTACAAGACTGGGATAAGAGTTCTTGTAGTATTTGGTCACCATTTCTCCAATTGACAATCCACGATATTCCTTTTCGCTGATTATGACTTTGTAGATGTATGTGTTGGCTATCGGCTTGCGCTCCAGGAATCCTTTTTCCTCAAGCGTGCCAACCTGTTTTGCAATAGTGTTGTAGCTTGGCTTTGGCTCGTCAAGGTTGTCGACAAGTTCGCGAATGCAAAGGTCGCCTTTGGCCCAAAATACTTTCATCAATTCCTCTTCTTTTGTTGTCAATCGCTGTTTCATAATCACCTATTTATGTTTGATAATGCAAATATATAAAACGATCCAATACTCCGAAATAATTTCGGACTTTTATTGATATGTTTTCGGATAAGTAAGAAATAATTTCGGGAATAAAAAACAAAACCACCCCGACTCGCAAGGCGAATCGGGGTGGTTGCTGTCTTATGTAAATCGTTCTGTTAGAACAACTTCTTTACTTGGTTATATACGTTCTCAGCAGTGAAGCCAAGCTTTTCGTCAAGCACTTTGTAAGGTGCTGAGAAGCCGAAGCTTTCCAAGCCCCATACAGCGCCTTCGCTTTCTGGAACCAAACCTTGCAAGTTTACAGGAAGACCTGCAGTCAAGCCGAATTTCTTCACGCCTGCTGGCAAAACCTGCTTTTGGTAATCCTTTGATTGGCTGCGGAACAAGCCTTCAGATGGAACGCTAACGATGCTTACCTTCTTGCCGTCCTTGCGGATAAGCTCGGCACCTGCAACAAGTGTTGAAACTTCAGAACCGCTTGCAACCAAGATAACGTCTGGGTTTGCATCAGAACCTGCAACTACATAGGCACCCTTGGCTGCTTGTGAGTAGTCGTTGCCTGCTGGCAAGTTGTTGATGTTTTGACGAGAAAGGATAAGAGCGGTTGGAGTAGCAGTGTTTTCCATCGCAAGCTTCCAAGCAGCTGTTGTCTCTTGTGCATCAGCTGGACGAAGAACCAACATTGAGTTCTGTCCCTTGTGGTTTTTCAGTTTCTCCATCAAGCGGATTTGAGCCTCTTGCTCAACTGGCTCGTGGGTAGGTCCATCCTCGCCTACGCGGAATGCATCGTGTGTCCAGATGAACTTGACAGGCAATTGCATCAAGGCTGCCATACGTACAGCTGGCTTCATATAGTCAGAGAATACGAAGAATGTACCGCAAGCAGGAATAACGCCACCGTGCAAAGCCATACCGATGCAGCAGCAAGCCATTGTAAGCTCGGCAACACCAGCCTGGAAGAATGCGCCAGAGAAGTCGTCCTTAGTGAATGCGGTAGTCTTCTTCAAGAATCCGTCGGTCTTATCTGAGTTAGAAAGGTCGGCAGATGCGCAAATCATGTTTGGAACTTGTTCTGCCAATGCGCTCAAGCAAGCTGCGCTTGCGTTACGAGTGGCATCGTTGTCCTTTTGCTGAACTTTTGACCAGTCGATTTTTGGAGCCTTGCCACTGAACCATTCGGTCAATTGAGCAGCCTTATCGGCGTTTGCCGAAGCCCAAGCCTTTTCTTCAGCGTAACGGTCAGCTACGATCTTCTTAAGTTCCTCGGCACGCTTAGCGTACAATTCCTTAACTTCAGGGAAGATTACGAATGGATTTTCAGGATCGCCGCCAAGGTTCTTGATAGTGTTCTTGTAAGCATCGCCACCAAGAGGAGCGCCGTGAGTCTTGCAGTTGCGTTCGTAAGAAGAACCGTCTTCCTTCAACGCACCCTTGCCCATTACGCACTTGCCGATGATAAGGGCAGGTTTGCCTTTAACGGCCTTAGCTTGTGCGATAGCCTTGCGGATTTGGTCGGCATCGTTACCGTTGATTTCGATAACTTCCCAGCCAAGAGCGCGGTATTTAGCTGCAGTATCTTCATTCATTACAGCCTTTGTCTCGGTAGAAAGCTGAATGTCGTTAGAGTCGTAGAACATTACGAGGTTGTCAAGGCCAAGAACGCCAGCGATGCGGGCAGAACCTTGAGAAATCTCTTCTTGAACGCCGCCGTCAGAGATGTATGCGTAGATGGTTTCCTTTTGGAAAGTTGGGTTGCCAGTGTGAGCTGCAAGGAACTTTGCTGCGATGGCAGCACCTACAGCGTAACTGTGGCCTTGTCCAAGAGGGCCAGAAGTGTTTTCAACGCCACGTGCAATTTCGAACTCTGGGTGACCAGTTGTTGGAGAACCCCATTGACGCAATTGTGCAAGTTCGTCAAGAGTGTACTTGCCAGTCAAAGCCAATTGTGCATAAAGCATTGGAGCCATGTGGCCTGGATCAAGGAAGAAGCGATCACGGCCAATCCATGAAGGATTTTGCGGGTCGTACTGCAAGAATTCAGAATATAGGACATTGATGAAATCGGCACCACCCATAGCACCGCCTGGGTGACCTGATTTGGCCTTCTCGACCATTGATGCAGCCAAGATACGAATGTTGTTGGCGGCAAGATTTGTTACGTTTGTACTCATTTTCTTTTATTTAACTAGTTTTAATGAAATTCCATAAAAAACACGCAAAGTTACAAATTTGATTATCAAACTGAAATGTCAAAATCCAGTTTATGCCATAAAAATACAATAGCATTCAAAATAAAAAAACTTATGTCGAATTTTTATCTTTGAAAATGTTCACCAAACGAAACAGGAATGGAGCAGTCGTCAATTTCTGCCACCGTCGTATGACCACTTAAGGTAAACCGATCCCCAAGTAAATCCTGCGCCAAACGACGAAAGAATGATGTTGTCGCCTTTGCGCAGACGGCTTTCCCACTCGCTCAAGCATAAAGGTATGGATGCGGATGTAGTGTTGCCGTACTTCTGAATATTGACCATCACCTTGTCTAGTGGCAGGTCCATTTGTTTGGCCACGGCCTCAATGATTCTCATATTAGCCTGATGTGGGGCAAACCAGTCCAAGTTGTCGGCGGTGATATTATTGCGTTTCATTATCTCAACGGTCACATTTGCCATATTGGTCACTGCATACTTGAACACAATCGGGCCTTCCTGATGCACGAAATGCTGACGGTTATCGACTGTCACGTGCGAAGCCGGACGACACGAACCGCCTGCCGACATATAGAGATAATTACGACCTACTCCATCGCTTTGCGCGACAAAGTCGATGATACCGGTATCATCGTCTGATTGTTCCAACAAGACAGCGGCAGCTCCATCGCCAAAGAGCGGGCAAGTGGAACGGTCAGTATAATCTACAATAGAGGACATTTTTTCGGTTGCCACGAGCAGCACTTTCTTGTACAGACCCGACT
>CALCFP010000340.1 GCA_937900725.1 uncultured Bacteroidota bacterium
AACCTGACAACAAGGCGTGGCTTTGCACATACAGCAACGGCGTATCATTCTTCAACATTGAGCCACAGGTAATAACCCATACCGAACACAAGATAAACGACAGCAACTCACTGAGCGACAACAATGTAAATAGCATTATCGAAGACCGGAACGGCAACATCTGGTTTGCCACAAACAACGGAATCAACCGATACAATCCACACACAGGCAAATGGTTGCGTCCCCTATCCGACGAGCATGGCCAATCGCAGGTTTTTCTTTCTGTTTGCGAAGATGCCGACGGAAACATATGGGCAGGTACATACTCGTCAGGCGTTTATGTGCTGGACCGCAACGGGCGACTTATATCACACTTTTCGAGCAAATTCGGCAATACCAACTATTCCAATGATTTTGTATTTGACATTATGAAAGATAGTCAGGACAACATCTGGATTGGTGGTGTGAACGACAACTTTTACAGATACAAGTCGAGCAAGTTTTACGAATACTCGTATGTGCCTCTGAACACCTTTTCTGAACTTGACGACCGCCACATTCTTTTGGGATGCGTCAGCGGATTGATAATGGATGATAAGGAAACCGATGAGAAAACCGTCTTGATAGACCACATGATAATTAATGACATGCTTGTTTGGAAAAACTACATTTGGGTGGCAACCAACGGCAACGGCCTGCTAAAACTCAACATGAAGACCAACGAAACGGAAAAGTTCGACATAAAGTCGGGCCTTCCTTCGAATTTTGTGACAAGCATACTATACGCCAATGGCTATTTGTGGCTGGGAACTGAATCGGGACTATGCAAATTCAATCCGACAACAAACAAGACACTTGTTTTCACCAATGTCACTCAATTGTCGTCAGTGTCGTTCAACCGTGGTGCCAAATGCACTCTCAAAAACGGCGACATAATTTTCGGCACAAACAAGGGTGCCTTGCAGTTCAATCCTACCAAAGACCTTGAGAAACAATCAAAAGGCAAGATTTTCCTACAAGACATAACAGTTGCCGGACGTTCAATCCGCCAGATATGTCAGATCGACAAGCCAATAGACAAACTTGAAAAGCTGACTCTAGACTATACACAAAACACTATGCGCGTGGGACTTGTACCGATTGGCAACATTGCCGGTCCAAAATTCTCGTGGAAACTCGAAGGTCTTGACAATGACTGGAACCAGCCTACAAGCGACCGCACAATCAACTATTCCAATATTCCTAACAAGAGTTTCAAACTACATATAAAATTGTACGACAATACATTATCAAGCATAATCGATGAACGGACCATCGCCATTAGCGTCACACCGCCATTCTGGCGCAAATGGTGGTTTCTTCTAGCCTGCTATATCATTGTGGGACTGGGTGTTTTCATAATGATATCGCAATACATTGCCAACCTTAAACGCCAGCACGCTGAAGACAAAATACGCTTCTTCACCAATACAGCCCACGACATGCGTACTTCACTGACGCTTATCAAGGCGCCTATTGAGGAACTACAGAACGAAGTAAAACTTTCGGCAAAGGGCATCCATTATCTCGACATCGCCAGCAAGCAAGTGAAGCAACTATCGCTAGTTGTCACTCAACTTATGGATTTCCAGAAGACCGATATAGGGAAAGAGAGGCTAACGCTTGAGAACATTGAACTCATCTCGTTCATAAACAACAAACTGCAAATGTTTGAATCGCTTGCAATAAAGAACAAATGCCACATCGACTTCAAACACAACATGAACAGATACCAGACTGCCATTGACAGCAATATGGTTGGCAAGATACTGGACAACCTAATTTCAAACGCCATCAAATATTCACCAAATGGTGGCGACATTGAGGTCAGGCTCGACTGCAACAACAGTATTTGGAAACTGGCAGTTACCGACCACGGAATCGGCATCAGCGAAAAGGCTCAACGACACTTGTTCAGGGAATTCTACCGAAGCGAAAATGCAATAAATACAAAAGTGATAGGTTCAGGAATTGGTTTGATGCTTGTAAAAAACTACGTGACACTCCACGATGGCATTGTAAGTTGCACAAGCAAGGAAAATTCAGGTTCGACATTCAATATTGAAATACCTCATAAAAATATTGATTCACTACAAATGACAGAGACAAACCGTACTTGTGCGAATTATAGTGAAAGCAATACCCAAACAGAACCGTCAATAGAAACAGAAACAAAATCAGACATCAAGTTAATGATTGTGGAAGACAATGACTCGCTCCGAGACTTTATGAATCAGGTACTATCGCAGGAATTTACAATACTGACGGCCGAAAACGGCGCAATAGCCTGGGAAAGCATACGAAACCAGCAACCAGACATAATCATTTCCGACATAATGATGCCGGAAATGGACGGCTTCGAACTATGCCGTCAGGTAAAATCGACATTCGAGACGGCCCATATTCCACTTATCCTCCTAA
>CALCFP010000341.1 GCA_937900725.1 uncultured Bacteroidota bacterium
GGCTTGCTCGGTTGACGACACTACAACTCCGTGCAGACGGTTGCCGTGTGCATCCATCATAGGAATGGCATTGCCTACCGCAATCAGTTCCTTGTTAACTTTGCCGTTTTCATCCTTGAACACGTCAATTGGAACGTCGACAATGGCATCATCGGTAACTTGTCCGTAAGCCTCGTCGGCTGTAAGCACGAAATCGAACAATTCGCCATCCTCCTTGCCTTCAAGGTTTTTCTCAAAATGTGGCAGCATCCGGCCTGCACCGAAAAGGAATGTCAGAGGATGGTCCTTTTCACACACTTCAATAAGTTTTGCGTCAGCATCATCATACTTCAGTTCGTATGTTACTGACACCATTTTACCATTTTCAACTTTCATTTCAGTATATTTTTGTGATTCTAACAATTCAACGTTTGAAAAATCCTGCGCAAAGAAAAAACATTTTTTGCAAATATCGGCATTTGCCAATTTGAGTTACTCGCACATAAGAACCGAAAAATGTCTTGCCATAATAATAGCCCGGAATGGTGCGAATACGCCTACATTCTGAAGAAACTGAAGTTAACCGCACCATAATGTTTATGCTGAAAGAACTGCGAAATATCAGCAAACTGGTAATTTTCAGAATGTTCCATAATAAAGATGCCATCAGGGTTCAGCAGTTGGTTGTCGAGCACCATTTTTGGTATCAAAGGCAACTGAGGCAAATCGTACGGCGGATCGGCGAATATGACATCGAACTTTTCAGGGCAGTTTGGGATGTACTTCAGCACGTCGGCACGCACCACTTTCATTGCATCAAACGACAAGTCCTTGGCGGTGCGCTTAATGAAACTGTAATGGTTATAGTTAAGTTCAACGCAAGTAATGTCAGGACACCCGCGCGAAGCGAACTCATACGATATGCCGCCCGTTCCGCCGAAAAGGTCGAGTACCTTGACACTATCGATGTCTACAAGGTTCTCAAGGATATTGAACAGGCTCTCCTTAGCCAAATCGGTTGTTGGACGAGCCTTGAAATTTGAAGGCGGGACTATTACCCTATGTCTGTAACTGCCACTTATTATCCGCATTGGTAAAGGTTTATCATATTGGTGAAAAAATGTGACGGGACCTCGTTGAAGCCATAGGCATACTCAAAATGGGACGGTTTTTCGAAATAACTTATGTTCCGAATATACTCCTTCAGCGAGTCGAGGATTGGATGTGTTGAAGGCACAATGCCACACACGCTAACAGGTGTAGTCAGTGGCGACAGTTTCATGTTGTCGACGGCATTGAGAAAGAAATACTTGAAATCGGCAACCGACTTGTAAGGGAATGTATTGCAAAGCAATATTTCGCCGTTGTCAACCAGCACAAAATCGAAGAATGTAGGCGACACGTTTATCAGCACTCTCTTGTCCTCGCTTTCAATCTTGCTCTTAAGCATCAGTTCCTCAATCAACGGCACAGACTGATGGTAAATCCTGACCGAAGGGTATTTTGACCTGAAGAAATTGGCGAGAACGACTGGAATGCTGAAAATGACGTTAGAAGAGTTGCCGAAAATATAATT
>CALCFP010000342.1 GCA_937900725.1 uncultured Bacteroidota bacterium
CCCTTCGGATATTGCTAAACTGTTCATCTGCCAATTCGAGCATTCCCGCCAACCTATTAAGGTTGCGGAGGTGTGCCGGGGGAACTTCCACGCCAGACTTATAACCAATATCGTGATGAATGTTGGCCCAAACATGCTGTAAAGCCGTACGCATCTGCACTTCAAAACGAAGCTCGTTCATTTCCGGATCCTCGGGATCAAAATAGAGCGACTTTGGAATACGGCAGATGTAATGAAGCGACATATAGCCGAATTGGTCGAGTTCGTGCAGTTTGCGCTTGTCCACGGAGTTGCCCCAGTCTATTTCGAAAATGCCTTCAACCAGAGCCGCTATTTTGTCGACTTCGTCAGTGTAGAATGTGATTACACGGGCGCCAAGTATGTCGGTGATGTCGTCAAGCGATTTGTATTTGTGCCCTTTGAGTTCGAGTTTGCCAGCCAGGCTTTTTTCCTCTTTGATGCGTGCCTCGATGGCGGTTACGTACAGGCCGTTGTCCTTGACGCATTTCTCGAGTTGGTCGCGTACTATCTTGAGCATCGTGTTGAATGACTGCTTTTTGTCACGATACTCATCTAAAATCATTTGACAATGTGGGTCGAGATTGTATTCCATTGTTATTGTTGGTGAATGTCGGGAAACAATGTGTCAATTGCTGCTGTCTGTTTTCGGCAACCGCAATGTTATGGCGGAAGGCATTATGTCGATGTTGAATTTCACGCCAGGCAGCATCTCGCCGTCGAGGCAAAGTTCAATGAGTTTGTGCGACGATACTTCGACGTGGCGTGCCTGCCTGTAAATCATCTTTTTCAGGCATTTCTTGTCATCGAAGTGTTTGCCGCTTTGGTAGGTTGGCATAATCTTCACCAGATTCAGCAGTGACATTGGCTTTACGTAGCAAAGGTCGATCAGTCCGTCATTGTTTTTAGATCGTGGCGCGCAGTGGAATCCGCCGCCCACGTGGCTGTTGTTGGCCAGAGGGCAGAGCAGCATTCTCCGTCGGCCAATCTTTTCTCCGTCGGCCACTACCTTGATGCGGTTGAACCTTCCAATCAGTATGGCCTTGATTATGCCTTTCTTGTATGGGTCGCTGACGCCTTGTGCCGAAAGGCTGTTGGCCGTGCTGCATACATACGAGTCGAATCCGAAGTTGCAGATGTTGATGGCGTAGTTGTCATTGACCTTCATAATGTCGATTTTTTGGTCGGTCCCGTTTACGATTCGTGCAATGTTGTCGAATTCGTATTCGGGGTAGTAGCGGACGAAGTCGTTGCCAGTGCCGCCGAATGAGAGGATGGCGAGCGTCTTGTGTTCAAACCCTACCAGTCCTGAGGCCACTTCGTTAATGGTTCCGTCGCCGCCGCAAGCCACAAAGCAAGTCTCTTCTTGAGGGTGAAGGTCGCAGTACACGCGCACGTGGCGTGTTGCGTCGCCAATGCCTTCTGTCACGTAGATGTTGTAGTCGATATGCTCTTTCAGTTCGCTAATCTGTTTCACTACAATGCCCTTGGTGGCAATTTTGTCTTTGCGGCCGTTGATTACGAAGTTGTATTTCATTGCATTTGCGGTCTGCCGAACGTTGGTTTCAGGCAATGATTATTGTATTGTTATGATGTTTGAAAAGCCAGTAATGTCGAACACTTCCTTTACTTGAGGCTTCATATTTTTCATCACCATTTTGCCCTTACGTGCCAAAACGCTTTTCTGCAACATCAAGAATATTCTCAATCCTTGGCTTGATGTGTATTCCATATTGGTGCAGTCAAATTCTATGTCAGGGTTGGCTGCTGTCATCAGCGGTTCAATGTCTTTTTGGAACTTGTCGGCGTTGGTAGTGTCCAGACGGCCGTTCAGTACAGCCAATGTCTTTGTTCCGTTTTGTTCGATAGTTATATCCATTTTTATGATATTTTATTGATTATCAGATTGTGATTTTAGTTTTACTTCGATGCCTAAAATAGTTATATCATCGTTTTGTTGGTTCCCTTGTGTGAAATCTTTCACCGATTCGTAAATTGATTTTACTGCATTTTCAGCATCCTCGTTTTTCAATTTGTTGGTTATGTTGAGCAGGCGTTCTTCGCCGTATTGTTTTTCGTCAATGTCTTCGGCTTCAGTCACGCCGTCGGTGTAGAGCAGAAGTCGGCTGCCGTTTTCAAGTTTCGATTCTTCAAGCCTGTAGTCATATCCTTCAAATACGCCAACAGCCATATTGGTCTTTGCGTCGAGGTAATGTGCTGTGCCGTCGGCGGGTATTATTATTATCGGGTTATGTCCTGCATTACAGTATTTGAAATCGCCTGTAGTCAGGTCGATGCATCCAGCAAACATTGTCACGAACATACAGTTCTCGTTATTGTTGGCTATGCTGTTGTTTATGTGGTAGATTACTTGGTTGAGCGGAAGCCCCATATTGGTTATGAATCTGAAGGCAGCGCGCGTTATTGCCATAACCAGGGCGGCGGGGACGCCTTTGCCTGACACGTCGCCTATGGCGAAGAACAGTTTCCCGTCGTTTTCGAAAAAGTCGTACAGGTCGCCGCCTATTTGCTTGGCAGGGTAAAGCAATGCGTAGATGTTTTCACGGAAATCCTTTGGCAGCATTCCCATCTGTATTTTCCGTGCAATATTCAGTTCGCCTTCCATACGTTCGTTGGCGGCTGTGGTGCTTTTCAGTTCAGCAATATATCGGGTTAGCGATTTTTGCATATAGGCAAATGAGTCGCGCAGGCGCTTCATCTCGTCCTGCGAATTTATTTCGGGCAGTGTCGTCTGGAAATTGCCCTTAGCCATATTCAGTGCCGAAACGGAAAGTTCGGTAAGAGGCATTGTCAGGTGCCTGATGCTGCGTCGGCAGGTTATGAAAATGAGCAGCAGTCCAATCAGCCCCACCAGGATAAGCACAATGTGCATCTGCGTGGTGCGAGCCAGCACGTCGCGGTATTGGCATACAAGTGCTGCCGACCATCCGTTGCTGAGCGGGCCGTAGACGGCGAAACTTGTTTGCCCGTTGTTGCGGAAACGTATGGTGCCGCTTTTGCCGTCCATCATTTCCATACATAGTTGTATAGCCCTTGGGTCCTTGATGTTGTGGGCGGTTGTGAGTATTGTCTCCTTGAAGAGGTCGTATTGTTTCCAGCCGCTCAAGTACCGACCCTCGCCGCTAGCAAGTGTGATGTAGGAGTGGGGATAAGGCTTGATGTTTTCAACTCTTTCCGATAGCCATTCGAGCGATATGTCGGCAGTGGCGACTGCATATACGTTGCCGAGTGAGTCTTTGAGCGGGTAACTGTAGGTTGACATTAGTTGTTCGCCGCCGCCTTCGTCGAAATACGGTTCTGTCCAGTGGGGCTTGCCAGTCTCGAACGGGACCTTGAACCATTCCATTTCAAAATAGTTGTAGTCGTCGGTTCCCAACTGTGTGGTTCCTATTTCATCGGTGAAGAAGTCGATGTATGAGTACGGCGAGAAGTAGTATTGGTCTTTGCTGTGATAATACGGAATAAAGGCGATGGCGCTGCCTATTATGTGCGGGTTCGACTTTACCGACCTTGACGTTATGTGGTACAGGTAGTCGATGTCGTCTTTGTTTTCGCCAATCAGCCACGAAGCGTTTTGAGTTATGTCTTCTACCGATTGGAGCGATTTCTCTATGTCGTTGATGGCTGCCTGAAGGTTGTTTTTGGCACTTTTGGTCGCCTCGTCGGCAATCATTAAGTGTGAAGTCACCGCAGTGATAATTGTGGCAACTACGAACAGCGCCGATACAATGAGCAGAATGTTAAGGCTCAGCCGTGTCGAGAATGACTTTGAAGTGTTGGTCATTGAATTTTCTTTTTCATTGTTAATATGTTGCAATTGTCGACATACTGGTATTCAACGCAGTCCATCATCTGTTTGCAGAGGAAAATGCCCAATCCGCCAATTTCACGTTCTTCGGCACTTTTGGTAAGGTCGGGTTCGGGTTGTTCGAGCGGATTGAACTGCTTGCCTGCATCCTTTAGCACTATGGTCAGTATTATGCCGTCTTTGTCGAGGCTTGTGCCTACCTCAATCCAGCCTATGCCGTCGGTATATGCGTATCGCACAACGTTTTCCACTGTTTCTTCTATCGACAGCCGTATCTTGAATAGAAGGCCTTCGTCGGTTGGCATATCGGGCGAAGACATCAGATATTCAATTATTTCGCCACTTTTATCCTTTATCGGATTAAATGTTTTTGAGTTCATAGGCAGATTCAAATTTTTTGAAAAGGTACTAAATGTTGCGGTTCAAACCTCGTTTTTTTTGAGAAAAGTCGATTTTTCAACAAAATGATGATTGCTTGTTTTTTTTTATGGAAAACAAATATACTTGCGTCAGGAATCAGAAAGACTATGAAATCTATTATCCGCATTCAATTGTTGATGTTCATGTGCATTGTTTGCTGTGGTGTTGAGTCTCAAGCACAAGTAGATAACGATGATGCCGGACTGCTGATACAAAATTATGTTGCGTTGTATCCGCAAGAGAAGATTTTTCTTCACACTGACAAAACAAGTTATCTGGCAAGCGATACAATGTGGTATCGGGCGTATTTAGTCGATGCTTTGACCAATGTGCCAGTAACCAATTCACGGTACATTTATGTCGAGTTGCGTGATATGATGGCTGACACGTTGCTTACGCGCGACAAGATTAAGTGCGATTCGAACGGTGTTTTTTCAAACAATATGCTGTTGCCTGCATCATTGCCATCAGGCGATTATCTTCTTTCGGCCTATACGCGTTGGATGAGCAATTTCGATGAGAGCAGGTTCTTTTCAAAAATCATAAGAGTTACAAATGCGTACAAAAATACAGAGCCCGATAGTGCGATAATTAAGAAACACACTCGTAAAAAAGTGGATGTACAGGAAAATGATTTCGATTTTGCAATGATGCCTGAGGGTGGAAACCTGATAAGTGGAGTTTGGCAACGAGTCGCATACAAGGCTGTTGACAACGACGGACTTGGCATTGATGTCAAGGTCAGCGTTATTTCGGAATCGGGCGACACCTTGCAGACAAGTCAATCAGAGCATTTGGGAATGGGAATGGTGTTGGTGAACGCCATTCCTGACCAAAAACTATATGTAGAGGCCCAAACTGCTGACGGCAGGACCCAAAAAATTGAAATGCCAAAAGCGGAGTCAGGTGTCTCGTTGTCTGTCACTCAAAGTCAAAAGTATATAGTGGTGTCAATACTTAATACGCCAGATGTAAATGTAGGCAACCTTATACTCGTGATTTTCAATGGCGACAACTTGTTTGTGAAAAATGAAGTGGCAAACAACAAAATTGTTTTGCCAACGGACGACTTGTGCTCTGGAATTTTCAATGTTGCATTGGCTGATAGAAATACATTCGAAATTGTGGCAGAAAGATGCGTGTTCATACGTGACCGGGAAAATGCAACAGTCGAGATAGACGACTCACATTTTGGTGAACATCGTGAGCTTGTTACGATGCCGATTCACATAAGTGGTTCATCGCCAGCAGGAACGTATTCGGTTTCTGTCACCGACGAGACGTTGTTCTATCGCGATACATTGCAGTCGAATGCCGTTTCGTATCTGTTACTCTCGTCGGAGCTGAAAGGCTTTGTCGAAAAACCGAATTATTATTTTGAAAATATCACGCCAAAGGTCGACAACGACTTGGACTTGCTTATGATGACACAGGCTTGGCGAAGGTATAATGTGTCGGAAATCTTGATATTGTTTTTGAACACGAACATTGGCAATCGATAAGAGGCAAGGTGGGCGGACTGTACACTGACAAGAAAAAAGGTCCTTCGGTAATAATGCTGTCACCTCAGTTAAATCTCCGCCAAATATTTGAGTTTGAGAATAATACAAACTTTAATATTTCGGAACTTGATTTTCCTGATAGTACGGGCTTCTTTTTTGAGGCTGTTAACAGAAAGGGGAAATCGAACAACGTTCATTTGTCTATTTACAATGATTCTGAATATCCGTCAGTTTCGGCAAAAAATGTTGTGTCGCCTTTTATTTCCAGACAGATGTATGACCCTTCGAAAATATGGGTTCAAAAGTTGAACATTATGAATGAAGTGCTTATTGGCGAGGTCACTGTTGTTGCGAAGGCAAATATCAATAAACCATTGAATCTTTTTCATGTTGAACCGTCGAAATCTGTTACGAAGTCTGAGTTTGAACGGTTTGGCGACATGGTTTCCGTGATGCGATATCTAAATGCACCGATTTTTCAGGATGAATATGGTGAATATAAATTCAATGGCAAATTGTATTTGAATGATGCAGATATTTCAGATGGGTCTTTTAGTTGGATTCCTCCTCGAGTTCTCAAAAAGGCAGAATATATGTCGGAACATGATCCGTCTGCGACGTCAATGTTCGGGACCGGCAGTCAGCCAGTCCTTTTGTTGTATACTATTGACGAAACTGACGCATCGTATTCCGATGGACCTGCAGAATTCGCAAAGGCATTTGCCATGCCTAAAGGTTGGAAAAAGCCAGTTGAATTCTATTCACCAAAATATACAACAACGGAGCGTCAGGATGGTGACAAGGACGATATCCGTTCAACGGTTTATTGGAATCCGGCGTTGAAGGTGGGTGCTGACGGAAACGCTACAATCCAGTTCTATATGCCTGACAACAACATCGTGCCAGTGATTGACGTTCAAGGCGTTTCCGATGCAGGTGTCCCTGTGGCAAAAATGATTTCGAAAGAGTGATTATGTTGAAGCCTGTTGTATAAGTTAATGTTGTAGGCGTCTGTGATTTTGATTGACTCTACGAATGAAAATAAAAAAGGCTATCTGTCGAAAAAACGGATAGCCTTTTGTCTATAGATTGAAATTGTTTATTTCTTCAAAGGGTCGCCAAGTGAAGAATCTTCGACATCGGCATCGTTCAACTTGAACACCATAAATTGCTTGTCTTCATTTGTATATGGTTTCCAGTCGCCACCGTTTGCGCCGTTAGGGTCGCTGTATTTTGCGAAGTTCGACCAGGCTGTCAGCATCTTTTCCGACAAGTCCCAGTCGCCTTGTGTCCAAGGACGCCAGCAGTGCTTGAGCGATTTGAACACGAACCACAGGTCTGACGAGTGGAATGCGCCTTTCAGGTAATCTTGCGGATGGCTTCCGTCGTCAGGCAGAGGGCGGGCAAATTGGT
>CALCFP010000343.1 GCA_937900725.1 uncultured Bacteroidota bacterium
TTCTCTATGTCTTTTACAGTCTTCTAATCCTTCTCTGATAATTGAAATAGCCAGTACTATAACAAAAGGAATAATAGCTCTTCTGATAAAAGTCCTTTCAGGGCTGACGCCGAGCGAAATCATAAATGCCGATTTGCATTTCGTTGACGCTATCGGTCTGCGCGAAAACCTGTCGCCTACACGCTCCAACGGACTTGTAAGTATGATAAAGCAGATAAAGATGTATGCATTGGCGTATTCTAATAACTGATTAATAGAATAACTTGAACTATTGATAAAGATAATTAAGGCAGAACGGCAAAAAATCAGCAAACTATAGCAACAATAATAGTCGGAATAATCATCATTTGTTATGGACTCAATACTCGAAACCAAAATAATAAACGAACTGAAAACCGTATATGACCCTGAAATACCAGTAAACGTGTATGATTTGGGCCTGATATACAACCTGAAGGAAAAGGACGGAGTGCTTGAAGTGGAGATGACGCTCACTGCCCCAGGTTGCCCCATTGCCGACCAGATTCTCGACGAGGTGACAATGAAACTGCAGTCGGTTCCAGGAATCCGTCAGGTCAACATCAACCTTGTGTTCGAGCCCGAATGGAACCAGGATATGATGAGCGAAGAGGCTAAAATGGATTTGGGATTCCTATAGGATGCGGATGCATAATGCAAAAGGCATAAGGGGAAAGGCATAAGACATAAGGCAAAATCCTACATCCTAAATCGACTACATCCTAAATGGACTAAATCCCGCTTTTCGTTTCCAATCTACTTCTTGCGTTTCTTCGGGTAAGGTAATGTATCGCGTAGAATGGCAACCACTTGTGTTGCAAACGAGCGATGCTCGATATCGAGAATGTAGTGCTCCTTTGCTCCAGGATACGGACAGCCACATTCGGCATCAGCCATAAGCGAGGCTATTTCGGGTATCTTCTTGACATAGCAGATGTTGTCGCACACCGTAAGCGCAGGCTTCTCATCGACATAAATGATATAATCGCCCATCATTTTCATTGGACGAACCACACCCACGGCCGAAATCTGTTGGCTTATAAACTCTATGTAATCTGCTGAGCACGACATTATGTATTATTTTTTCGATATATATGTCAAATTTATAAAACATCTCTTTCATCCGCCAAAATCCCGATTTTTAGCAAAAGTTTTGTGAGGCATTTGATAAAACGCCTAAAAATCACCATTGTAGAAATCGACAAAAACCGTTTGTCAGGAAAAAGTTTTCATTCTGCGCGCTTCAGTGCCTGTCTTTTGCCAAACGCGCGATTATCTGCTGTTATTTGCCGATAGAAAATGCAAATTCATAGAGCATTGTCAGGTGTCAGCCATCCGCAAAATTCATATATTGTTATTCAAACTTTTATCTATACCTCTAATAACACTGAAAAATGGAAAATCAGAATTGCAAAATCGGACGGTCAGTGGTTGCAATGTGCTTGGCACTATTCGCAATGACTCAACTGACCAGTTGCAACGGCAACAAATCGTCGGCTGATTCAGATTCGCTGAAACTGAACGACAAAGGCTATCTTGAAAAACGTGGTGTGAATGTAATGGTGTATTCCAATCCGTTCAGCGCGGCATTTTATGATGAGAAGCGTTCGGGCATCGACATCATACATCACGGCGTGCTGACCATAACAAACGGCGGTGTCAGGTTCAACGAGACGCCAGAGCAATGGGACCTTGTGCCTGAAATGGACGGCAAGCGCGAAATTGACAGCGTTTCGGGCGAGATACGGAGCAAACTCTACTACAAGGAATACGATTTCCGCTCCGAGATTCGCGTGGCTCCTAAAGACAAGGGCTTCACCATTCAGGTTTGGCTCGACAAGCCTGTTCCTGACGCTGTTGCTGGCAAGGCCTGCTTCAATCTGGAGTTCCTGCCTTCGGCATATTGGAACCACTCTTATATGGTTGACGGAAAGCCAGCCTACTTCCCGCGCTACGCTGGCTACGACACCGAGGTTAAGCCCCTGTCGGAAAAGGCCAAGCAGGTTAACGACCTTATCACTTCCGATTTGCGCGGTCGCGATGAGTTCACTGTAGTGAAGCCTCTGGCAAAAGGCAACCGCTTTGTAATGGCTCCCGATGAGCCTACTCGCCTGGTTACCGTCACTTCCGACACCGAGATGCAATTGTACGATGGCCGAATTGTGGCACAGAACGGCTGGTTCGTACTGCACTCGTTCCTTCCTGCTGGACAAACTGGCAAGGTTCTGGAATGGTATGTTGAGCCAAACTCGGTTAGCGACTGGGTACGTGAGCCAGTCATTGGCTTCTCGCAAGTTGGCTACACCACCAAGCAACACAAGGAGACTATCATTGAGGTTGATCCTGCCGACAAGATGCTTCCTTCAGCCAAGATATTCCGCGTAAGCGAAAACGGCGAGCCTGTTCTTGTAAAGACCGCCAAAACCGTCAATTGGGGAAATTATCTCCGATACAACTACCTTAAGGCCGAATTCTACGACATCCCCGAGCCGGGTATTTATTATATCGAATATGGAAATCAGCAAACCAACATATTCCCAATATCTGACAATGTGTATTCCGCAACGTGGTATCCAACTCTTGACGTGTGGTTCCCAGAACAAATGGACCATATGCAGGTAAAGGAAGGATACCGTGTATGGCACTCTGCGCCACATATGGACGATGTGCTTCAGGCACCAATCAATACGCCTCACTTCGATATGTTTGAACAAGGCACCGAGACATATTCGCCTTACAAATCGTACGATTTCATATCTGGATTCGACAAGGGCGGTTGGTTCGATGCGGGCGACTTCGACATTGAGGCTGGTTCGCACTGCAACGTACTGCTCAACTTTGTAACCGTTTGGGACGAGTTCCGTCCAGAACGTGACGAGACTATGGTTGACCAGAAAAACCACTATGTAAATATCCACTTTGCCGACGGCAAGCCCGACCTGCTTCAGCAGATTGAGCACGGCGTATATCCTATTGTCACAATGGTTGAGAAGATTGGCCACGCCTGCCGCGGCATCAATCACGCCACTCTGTACCAGTACAACCGTCTGGACGAGCCAAGCACCATAACCGACAACAAGCATCGCACTGGCGATGAGCGCTGGCTGTTCACCTATTCGAACCAAAACCTTGAATTCCAATTCTGCTCGGCTTTGGCAGGATGTGCACGGGTTCTGAAGGATTTCAATCCTGAACTGTCAGGACGATGCCTGAATGCCGCTCTGAAACTTTGGAACGACAACATTGACAAAGTTCGTCGCCCAGGAATGACCAATCAGGCCGCCTTGCAACTTTATCTGGCTACCAATGACAAGAAATACATTGCCGGTATGGAAGAGGCCATACTGAACGGATTCAAGCCTCGCCAAGCACCTGCTCAGCCCGAAAAGACCGCACCTTCAACTGACGCTCCGCAGACAACGCCTAGCGGAATGCCTACTGGCCTGCCTGGCGGAAACAGCAACCAAAATATGAACCCGCAGGCAATGCGTATGATGCAACTGAACAACCTGCCTTTCGCTTTCAGGGTTGCTCCTTATATGAGCGAGAATTTCGTGTCTGAACTGAAGCCTTATGTTGAGCAATATAAGCAGATGCTTGACACTATGCTTACACAAAACCCTTATGGAGTCAGCGTGTACGGCACAGGCTGGGGAAGCACTGGCTCTGTTGTTGGACAAGGCATCAACGCTTATTGGATTAACAAGTACTATCCTGAAATAATAGGCAAGGATTACATCTACCGTTCGGCTGACTTCATTTTCGGTTGCCACCCGTTCTCGAACCTGTCGTTTGTGACAGGCGTTGGCGTTAAGCCTAAAAATGTCAACTACGGCAACAACCGCGCCGCTTTCTCGTGCATCCCAGGATTCCTTCTTCTGCAACCTGACTATATCGAGAACAAGGACGATTGGCCGTTCTTCTGGGGACAGAACGAGGCTACTATCGGTGGCAACGCCCAATATCTGCTGTTCGCCTCAATGCTGGCTAATTTGAAATAATCATTGATGGATTTGTCAACAAAAATCGCAGACGAAAATCGTCTGCGATTTTTTTGTTGATTGTTGGTAATATGACTTTTAAGATATGTTTACGGTAGTAAAAACGATTGTGGTTAAAACATTAATTGATAGGTAATACTAATCTTTCCTTTTCTTCTATTGACCATTGAACCTGCCACATACGACCATTTATCTTGTCTAATAAGATGAAATTGTACATATTTTGTGTTGGGTATAATTCAAACCGTCCATTTATTACATCTGAACCAAAAACCAAATCGAAGTTTAAATAAGTTTCAAATCTATTATTACCATCAATATCATATTGAACTTGCCAAATTCTTCCGTCGGCTGTATTCAATTTAAGAAACGTCCACATATTTTTTGTGGGATACAACTTATATGTGAATTTATTATCAACGTAAGTTGAATCTTGTGCAAATGTTGCTAATGGCAACATTAATAACATTATAACAATAAATTTTTTCATATTACAAATATGCATAACATTTTGGTTTTTGTCCTTTTTCCCCTAAAGACAAATAAGTAAAATACTCTTTAGCGTCTTCTTCACTAAATAGCAAAGAACCGCTATGAATATATTGAGAATCAATAGATTTTATTGTCGCCACACCATACTTTTTCATTGCATTTTCGTTTGCGTCTTTTGTCAATACATATAGTTTATTCTTTTCTTCATCAATAGCACTATCTAACACTATTGATTTAGAATATTTATTAGAAGAAAAAACGGATTTTATTATAAGTTTTTCTTTGTACTCTTGCAAAGGATTTTTATTAGTTGTTAGAGGACATAATTCGAATCTTGTGGGTGTTTTCCAATTCATTTGTAAGGCATTTTCTGGATATTCAGCCTTAATAAACATTTGTCTAGGATTTTGAACAGTAATGTTTGTTTTCTTAAACATCCAACTTTTATCGTTATTCGTTTTTGTTGTTTTTTGTGCTAAAGACTTTTTGCTTGCCAATTCAATCATATTGTTATAAGCATTTCTTGCTTCTTCTGCTGAGACTGTGCACATCCACCCAAAATCTTTATTTTGGCTAGCATATTCACGTAAACAGGAAGGATTATCCAAGAACTTATTTATATCACCACCACATACATACAATATTCTATTTACTGTAATTGGGTTACATAATGCATTTTCTAGTCTTGTAAGCCATCTCAAATTTTCTTTGCGATTGTTACAGCGATTTGTGTCTATGTGGTCAACTACATAAATTTTTGAGTCTTTTTCACCATAAAAAGCAGTAGCCACTACTATATGTATGCGATTTCCACAAAACATCATATATCCATTACTCTCGTCCTTTTTGCCAAATGTCCACATTTCATCATTTGGGCGTTTTTTGCAATTGTCTTTTGTGTGCCGATATATTGCACCATTGTCGCGTACAGAGTATTTTTCTCCTTTGTATAGAACAATTCTTTCTTCGTTATATAAATTTAAATCAGCCATAATTAAATGATTTTTTCAAAAACAAATTTCATAGTTTCCTTCCATTCTTCTATTGTCTTGAAATCAAGTTTTATATCAATAAACCTGCTATTATGAATATGATTTTTCCAAACATCAACAGAAATACCATTTTCCTCATATGTAGTAACTGTTATTATTCCATTATTATATAATTGTTTATTTGCTTTGTCTTTTAGCGATGAACCTATTGTAAATCCAATGTATTCGTTACCGCAAACAACAAAATCAGGAAGAGGTTCCCCTTGGGGCAATACTGACGGTTTTCCGAATGCTATGGTTGGTTCTTTCCCCAATTCTTCTAAAACTTTAGGCATTACCTCGACAAATTGTGAAACAGCACGTCTTTCTTCCAAATCTTTTTGTGTTTCTTCGTTTTCAATATTTAGTAAATCAAGGTCCTTTGCTATGTCTTCAAAAAAATTGTGATTCAGTACTTTGGAAATTATTCCTAATTGAATAATATCAACTTTATTTCGATTAAAAATATCATATACATTGTTTCTTGTGCAATGTATTCGATCTGCAAAATCTGTTATTTTCCATTGTTGTTTTCGAACTTCTTCATCAATTCGTTTTCCAATCGTTTTTGTTTCCATATAGAATTCGTTTAATAATTATTGCTCAAAAATATGGTACACGAATAAAACAATGACAAAAACAGTGTATTACGTTTTTGTGCATTTTTCAAAAACGAATCTTAATACTTTTGCTTCCCAGGAATTACGCCCATTACGCCACCTTATCGCAAAGATGTTTTTTGGTGTAACCCGATGTTGTCGACACTGCAACCAAAAAGTTGCGCCATTGCTTTTTGTGTACACCAGACGGTTTCCTCTTTAACTACAACTTGTACCATTCCTTCTACATTCGGAAGGCAGTATAACAAAAACTGTATTTAATTCGCCATATCTTATATTTTTCTTTAATTTATAGTTTAGTTAACTATTGACAACACATTAATTATATTATATATATATTTTGTATGCTACAATAGATGACTCCCGCCTATTTGTCTGGCAATATCGTCAGGGATTCCGTACTCGGCGGCCAGTTTTGGCCAAAGGCTGACAGCATCCTTCACTTGCTCAATTATTTGCTTTGGATGCTTAATGTTGACATTCGTGGCCACGTCTATCAGGTCTTGGTCGGTTATGTTGTCCCATTTGCCATTGACCGACATCTGGTGCATTGCTGTCCATGCGCCTAGCGGGTTGTAGCACCACGACATGTCGTAGGCTGGCGAAAGTCTCCACTGCCCCTGCCTGTTCATCAGGAACGATATGTTTTTCGTATGGTCGTCTTGGTTGCGGGCCACAACGTTGAACACCATGCGTCGGTACATCTCTTCGGCCTGACTATACGGCAGGCGCAGACGGCGCATTACCTGAAAAGCCTGCTCGTAGCTGTAGGCGTGAAGCATCTTGTAGTCGAAATGTGCAATTCCGCACAATGTCTGCATGTGCACCTTCTCTTCGTTGCCGATGCGGTCGAACCTGCGGGTCATGAAGTGGGCGCGTCCGTTTTCTTCCATCAGACGGCTCTCCATCATCTCAATGCCCGACTTGCAGGCCATCAGGTAATAGACATACTCAATCTGGCCGAAATGCTTTGGGTCGCCCAATTCGGCATTGGTTACTCCGTCAAGTTTCAGCAACCAGTGCGTGAAGCCTTCGGGCGCCTTTATCTGTCCCGAACGCACCTCTTTTGTCGCATCGTTGTATGCAATGACGGCTTTTGCGCGTTGCCCGCCAGCCGAAGTGCCAACCCTTATGATGTTTGCGATAGCCTCCTTCGCGTCGGCATCCATGTTTGTGCAGAGCGACTCTTTTGCATTCAGCACCTCGCGAGCCACCTGCACCAAGGCATCCACCTCCAGCGACGAACCTTGTTCCAGATAATAGTCGCGGGCAGGGACAAACTCCAACGCCCCCATGCTGCGGTTGCCCTGATAGCAAAGCCTCTCAATGGGATTGGCAAACGTGCGGCCAGCCGAAGCCAGCCACTTGTCGAGCAAAGCCTTGCCGAAAGCGTCGGGCAGGGTGTCGGCAAGCAGTCCGGGCATGCCCAGAAACGTGTCGTGATTGAGCGATGGGAACTGATAAACCTGCCTGTTGGCCAGTGGCATCGTAAGTGGCGACAAGTCAAGGCCCTTGCTCCTGAAACTGTCGGCATATTCAAACGACCCGACCTGACGGCTCTCGTCCCACGCTATGGTTCCCGCGTGCTCGCCCCAAATGTATGTATCGGCAAAATTTATCATGGCAGTGATTATTCAGGTTGATTGCTCCAGTTGAAGAACTTGTCTTCGGCCACCATGCTTGTCGGCTCGTTTTCGGCTATGGTGTAGGCATGTCGGCGCTTATGCTGCTTGCGCATGGCCTCCGACAATGCTATTGGGCTGATTGGCGCTTCGGCAAACAGTTCGTCGAGCACATTGAGCCTGTTTAGCGCCCTGAGCACCATCACAAGGCTCAGTATGGAAGTGTTGTGGCCGCTTTCAATCTGGCTGATCGAGAAATTAGACATGCCGCTGTCTTTTGCCAACTGCCTCTGCGAAATGTTTTGGGCGAGGCGGGCTTCTTTTATTTTTTGGCCAATCTGCTTGAGTATGGCGTTGTCGGTAAAAGCGTAGATGTCTGTCATTGCTGTTAGTTTTATCTATTGTTTCGTCACAAATGTAATAGTTTGATTTGATATATCTAACATTTTCGGCAATTATTTTTGTTTTATTTTCGTCAATCTGTTAGATATAACTAATTATTTGGCATTATTTGGAGCATTTTATTAGATATATCTAACACACAAGAAGTGTAAAGCGAATCTTGAATAGCGAACACTATCTTGTGGCATGCAATATGACATTGTAACGTTGACGCATAAGAACACATTGCATAACGCATTTACACACAATGCATAAAATGCAGTTATATGAAGTATAGATTATAGGCTCCTCGTGTTTGAATATTATACCTGCTCCCAAAAAAATAACGGGTTCTCGATTACCAATCGAGAACGGGGCTAATGTTGGTTCAAGCCATTGACAAATGCTTTGGGCAAAAGGCTGGCGCTAAAGTTGGATGCAAAACAAATAGGATTTGCACACCCGTCTTAATTGCGTATGATATTTTTATCTGTTTTATTATAACCTAAATGCAATTTTGTCGTATAAGGGTGTGTTAAATACTGTACGCGAGCAAAGCCAATGCCTAAAAAAAGAAAAATATTGTGCGGACTCTTGTTTTTGGTGTCAATCGCCATCAACAATCGTTCGTTTGCCCAAGATTATAGTTTTAACGACAGCATTTATCTGGACAGTCTCATACGCTTGTCGAACACGCTCCCTGACGACACAAGCCGCTTAAATTTATTGTATAAAATAAGTTACAAGCATTATAACATAGATTCGACAGAAAAATATGCCCGCCTGACACTTGGTCTGGCAAGTCAGTTTAAAGACTATTACAAGGTTGGAAAATCTTACTATTTCCTGGGTTGGTGCGAATACTACAGGAGCAATTATCCCAAATCATGCGATTATTATTACACAAGCCTTGCCATATTTGACTCGCTTGACAATAAGATAGAAATGGGACTGTGCTATAATGGTTTGGCCCAATCACTTTATGAGTATCAGGATTTTATTCAGGCAGATACATGCCTGCAGTCGGCACTTAAGATTTTTTACGAATTGAACGACACGGTCAATATATCAGCATCGTACCGCAATTTAGGTTATTTCTGTGTACAGTCGGGTTTATATTCTGTGTCAGAGAATTACTACCGTAAAGCCTTGGAGTTCGATCTAAAGTCGCATGACAATAATGCGATTGCCGAAGACTATTACGGCATAGGACTTGCCGATTATTTCATTTATTCCGACCTGAAGCAAGACAGTTTCATGTCAAAAAGCAAAAAACATTTGTTGAAAGCGTATGAAATGTTAAGTGGTGGCAATAACATATATGTATATATGCAAACAGTGCAATTGCTCCGCGACGTGTACTTCAGTTGTGACAATGGCGGCAACATCGGCAAGACAATGCTGGATAGTAGCCTGTTTTTCCGCGATAAAGAGATGGAACTTATAAAGATGACAGGATATGAAGAATCTGTGGCAAGTTCAAAAACAAAAGACATACTATATTACACCAAAACAGGAAATTACGTCGAAATAGAAAAAATCATATCTGAAATAGAACCGCTAATTGAGGATTCATTATTATCCACATACGTGGTTGTCGATTTTTACAATGTATGCCATTCTTACTATAAAGCCATAGGAAACTACAAAAAAGCACTGGAATGCAAAGAAAAAGAAATATTTGTGCAGGCGAATTGCTTTAACCGCGACCTTGGCATGAGGTTAATCAAGTCCGACGCCAAAGTAGGATACGAAAAGACGTTGAGGCAACGTGAACTGAAAAATTTTGAGGAGAACATCAGAATCCAGGAAAAACTGAAAATCAGAAACATCTCAATTTGTTTTGTGACGGCCTGCTGCATATTAATGGCCATATTGGCTATCGTAATTGCCCGCAGCCTTTTACGCCACCGCCGCATAAGCGCCATACTTATGCATCAGCGAAACATGATAAGTGAGAGAAACGAGGAACTGAAGCAGCAAACTGAGGAAATATCCGTACAGCGAGACAAGATAGAAAAACAAAGGAATGACCTTGAAATAATAAACGAACGAATGACCGAAAGCATACAATATGCAAAGCGAATACAGAGCGCGGCTATCCCAAGCCTCGATTTGCTTTCGCAGATGTTCGGCGAAGTTTTAATTTACTGGAAGCCACTTGATATTGTCTCTGGTGATTTTTATTGGGCGGCACAAAAAGGGCCATTCCGGGTGCTTGCGGTTGCAGATTGTACCGGACATGGAGTGCCAGGTGCGTTCATGAGCATTTTAGGCATATCATCGCTTAATGATATAGTATTGGCAAACGATATAAGCAGGGTCAAGGCATCTGAAATACTCGACCAGTTGAAATACAAGTTGATAAACTCCCTTCATCAAAAAAACGGAATCCATCAAACACATGACGGAATCGACATATCCCTGTGCATCTTTAATTATGAAGACATGACCGCACAATATGCAGGCGCCTACCGGTCACTTATAGTCATGCGCAACGGGGAAATGATAGAGCACAAGGGAGACAAAATGCCAGTCGGATATCATGCAATCATGAAAGACAAGTTGTTCACAAACTGTGAGTTTCCTTTGGTAAAAGGTGATGTCATTTATATGTACACTGACGGCTTGCCAGACCAATTTGGAATAGACGAGACAGGCAACAAAAGTAAATTCTGTAAAGTGAGGTTTGTTCAGTTGATTAAAGATGTATATTTAAAACCATTTAGTGAGCAGAAAAACGAGGTTGAGAAAAGGTTGTCTGATTGGACAGAAAATGGCCGTTTTGAGCAAATTGATGACCAACTTCTTGTCGGAATCAAAATTTAAGCATGGCTTCATATTACTTCATTTAAAGTACAGTAACATAACCAGTAAAGAAAATTTGTTTTTTATCGACAAAATAATGTAAAACATATGTTATGGACCGTGAGCGGCAAATATACAAGGTGACATTGATCGGTTTCTTTGTCAACGTACTATTGTCAGTTGGAAAACTGATAGCCGGCTTAGTCGGGCATAGTGGTGCCATGATTGCCGATGGCGTGCATTCCTTATCCGATTTCTTCACGGACCTTGTGGTGTTGGTTTTTGTGCGCGTATCAGCCATTCCAAAGGATGAAGACCACGATTATGGACACGGAAAGTATGAGACTCTAGCGACAATTATCATAGGTTTAGCATTGTTTGCCGTAGGCGCAGGCATCTTGTACAAAAGCATTAATCTCATATTGTGCGTCGTTGGAGGTGAAAGCATTGCCCAGCCTAAGGCCATAGCACTAATCGCTGCCGCCGTATCAATCATAGTAAAGGAAATCTTATTCCAATATACCAAAAAGGAAGGCGAAAAAGCCAATTCGCCAGTCATGGTGGCAAATGCATGGCACCACAGATCTGACGCGCTCTCGTCAATAGGCACATTTGTAGGCATTGGCGGCGCATATTTCTTTGGGCAGAAATGGAGTGTTCTCGACCCAATAGCCGCAATCATTGTCGGAATGCTGATAATCAAGGTTTCTTACGATTTGATAAAGCCTGGAATTGGCGAGATGCTCGAGCGGTCATTGCCAAAGGAACAGGAAGACGAAATAGAGCAATTAGTGCTGACCAATAAAAAATTCAGCGACATTCATAATATGAAAACCCGTCGCATCGGTTCAGCCATTGCCATAGAATTCCATATACGCGTGCCTGGTAACATGACGGTTACGGAATCACACGAAGCAACTGTTGATGTGGAGAAAAAACTAAAAGACCGATACGGTTCGCGAACCCAAGTGATTCTCCATGTCGAACCGTTGAAAGAACAATAATTATCCTTTCGATTGTCTAAAAAATGGGCCATTTCAGCCATTACTGGCAAATCCGTTCTATTGCCAAAAATTGTAACTGCAATAACTGAAAAGTGAGCAATAAATAATTATTTTTATGGCAGCCATTTAATAAATAATTTTTATCTTATTTACTTATCATTCAAAATGATAGATCAGGATACAGTAAATACTATCTTTGACAGGGCCAATATTGTCGATGTTGTTTCCGACTTTGTAAGTTTGAAAAAAAGAGGAGTAAATTACATTGGATGCTGCCCGTTTCATAATGAAAAGACACCTTCATTTACAGTATCCCCATCTAAAAACATCTACAAATGCTTCGGTTGCGGGAAAGGCGGAAACAGCGTCAACTTCGTCATGGAGCATGAGCAGATGTCGTACTACGAGGCCCTGAAATACCTTGCCCACAAATTCAACATCGAAATCAAGGAGAAGGAATTCACCCCCGAGGAGCAGGAACGTCACGACGACCGTGAGAGCATGATGGTGCTGAACGAGTTTGCCAAGAACGCCTTTATGCAGAACATGAAGGAAACCGACGAGGGTCGGGCCATCGGCTATAAATATTTCAAGGAGCGCGGATTCAACGAGGAGACTATTAAGGCATTTGAATTAGGATACTGCGCATCTGACCGCAAATGGTTCACCGAGTTGGCACAAAAGAGCGGCTACAAGCAAAAGTATCTTGTCGATACGGGCCTTTCAATATTGAGGGAAGACGGAATCAACATTTTCGACCGTTTCAGCAGCCGGGTGATGTTCCCTATACACAACCTTACCGGCAAGGTCATCGGTTTTGGCGGCCGAGTTCTCGATGCGCGGACCAAAGGCGTGAGCGTCAAATACATGAACTCGCCACAATCCGAGATTTATGACAAGAGCCGCTCGCTTTACGGAATATATCAGGCTAAGCAGACAATAACCCGCAACGACAAGTGCTTCCTTGTCGAGGGTTACACCGATGTGCTGAGCATGCACCAGAGTGGTGTAGAAAACGTTGTGGCGAGCAACGGAACCGCTCTTACAATTGAGCAGATAAGGTTGATACACAAGTTCACCAACAACATAACCGTGCTTTACGACGGCGATGCGGCCGGAATTCACGCCGCACTTCGCGGAATCGACATGATTCTTGCCGAGGAGATGAACGTGAAAGTCCTGCTCTTGCCTGACGGCGAAGACCCTGACTCATTTGCCCGCAACCATAGTTCAACTGAACTACTTGATTTTATTGAACAGAACGAAACAGATTTTATTCTTTTCAAGACACGTCTCTTGCTAAAGGATGCTGGCAGCGACCCTGTCAAACTATCGAATTTGATTGCCGATATTGTCACCACAATTTCAGTCGTGCCGGACAGCATCAAGCGCTCTATATACGTCAAGGAGTGTGCCGAATTGATGAATGTCGACGAAAAAGTGCTCCATATTGAAATCAACAAGCGTCTGCGCAAGAAGCGCGAACAATGGTTCAACGAGGAACAGAGGCAGGAACAGATCAAACTGCCACAACGCACCACATTCAACAGCCAGTCGGCAACTATAGAGCGCTGCAAGGTTTATGAGGAAGAAATCATACGTCTGCTCATGAAATTTGGCAACAACACCCTTTTTACGTTGGCCGTAGATGATAAACCATCTGAAGATGTGTCGGTTACAAGTTACATTATCAGGGAATTGAAAGACAGCAACGTGGAATTCAGGGTGCCAATCTGCAAGCGTGTGTATGATATTTGTGCCAATGCTTTAGACAAAGGCCAAAAAATTGACGTGGCAATGTTCACTCTTAACCAGGATGCTGAAATAAGCAAGTTTGCAGTCGACATCTTGGTGCCAAAAACTGAAGTAAGCAAATTGTGGGAAAAACGCAACCGGTACATACCGCCTGAGGAAAACCATCTTAAAGAGGTAATTGATAGGGCCGTAAATGGCTACAAGTCCGAAATTGTGCAGCAGGAACTTGATGAAATGGGCAAAGCAATTGCAGAATTGCAGAATAAGCCTGATGGTGAGTCGGAAATGCTTGATATTATGAATAAATATACTGATTACCTAAAGTATAAGAATAAATTAAACAATTTCTTAGGAAGAATAGTTTTAAAAACCTGATAACCGACGTGAAAACAAAAAAATACAATTTGGTATCATTCCTGTTACTGACAAGCATAATAGCCGTATCGCAAGACTTCCCAAAGTTTGACGTGACATATTGCAGGGCCGATTGGAACATGTCACCCGATGCCATGTCCATTAATGGCTCAGTCTGCACGCATTTCGTCCCTTTTGAAGGTGACGCAAAAGACATTGATTTCGATCTTGCAAGCAACCTGATCATTGACCAGGTTGTAGGCAAAGACGGAAATCTCCAGTACGTACGTTCAGGCAATAAAATTATTGTCAATATCCGAAAGCAGTAAACGGCAATTCTCCGATATCTTACCGTCAGAAACAAGTTTGTCGAGTTCTTCAGGAGATTTCAAG
>CALCFP010000344.1 GCA_937900725.1 uncultured Bacteroidota bacterium
TGAATACCAAGACGGTGCAAGGTCGGGGCACGGTTAAGCAATACCGGGTGTCCTTTTATGACATTTTCCAAGATATCCCATACAACTGGATCCTTGCGGTCAACTATCTTCTTTGCAGATTTTACAGTCTTTACGATACCGCGTTCAATCAACTTGCGGATTACAAATGGCTTGTAAAGTTCTGCTGCCATATCCTTTGGAAGACCACATTCGTGCATCTTCAATTCAGGGCCTACGACAATAACAGAACGGGCAGAATAGTCAACACGTTTACCCAACAAGTTTTGACGGAAACGGCCTTGCTTACCTTTCAAACTATCGCTCAAAGATTTCAATGCACGGTTGTTTTCAGTCTTGACAGCATTAGACTTACGTGAGTTGTCGAACAATGAATCGACAGCTTCCTGAAGCATACGTTTCTCATTTCGAAGAATTACTTCAGGCGCCTTTATTTCTATAAGTCTCTTCAGACGGTTGTTACGGATGATTACACGACGATACAAGTCATTCAAGTCTGATGTGGCGAAACGTCCGCCATCAAGTGGAACCAATGGACGCAACTCAGGAGGAATAACAGGTATCACCTTAAGGATCATCCATTCTGGATGATTCTTGCCTTGTGATGCACGGAACGACTCAACTACTTGCAAACGCTTCAAAGCCTCGCCTTTACGTTGTTGAGAAGTCTCAGTATCAGCCTTGTGACGCAAATCGTATGAAAGTTCATCAAGGTTAAGTTTTGCAAGCAAATCGTAAATTGCATCTGCACCCATCTTTGCGATGAACTTGTTTGGATCTGTATCTTCAAGGTATTGGTTTTCCTTTGGCAATTTATCCATCCAATCAAGGTATTCCTCTTCACTCAATAGATCCAAGTCGTTAACACCTTGTTCTGCCAAAACACCTGCTTGTATGACTATGTATCTTTCATAGTATACAACCATGTCGAGTTTCTTTGTAGGCAAGCCTAGCAAATAACCAATCTTGTTTGGCAATGACTTGAAATACCAAATATGGGCAACTGGGACAACCAACTGAATGTGTCCCATACGTTCACGGCGGACCTTCTTTTCGGTCACTTCGACACCGCAACGGTCGCAGACAATGCCTTTATACCTGATGCGCTTGTATTTACCGCAGTGGCACTCGTAGTCCTTTGTTGGACCGAAGATACGCTCGCAGAACAAGCCGTCACGCTCTGGCTTGTATGTACGATAGTTAATTGTTTCTGGCTTAAGAACTTCGCCACTCGAACGTTCTAGAATTTCTTCTGGAGAAGCCAAGCCAATTGTTATGTGCGAGAATTCGCTCTTTACTTTTGTTTCCTTTCTAAATGCCATAGATGGAATTTTTAAGAAGGTTATAAAGAGGGTAAGGCCTTTCGGCCAAACCCTTCGATCGTTTTACTCTAAATTAATGCTCAAGCCCAAGCCACGCAATTCGTGCAACAACACATTCAATGACTCTGGTATGCCTGGTGTCGGCATTGGCTCACCTTTGACAATAGCCTCGTAAGCCTTTGCTCTACCCATGACATCATCAGACTTGACAGTCAGGATTTCCTGCAAGACATTGGCGGCACCGAATGCTTCAAGTGCCCAAACTTCCATCTCACCAAAACGCTGACCACCAAATTGTGCCTTACCACCAAGAGGCTGTTGCGTGATCAATGAGTATGGACCTATTGACCTTGCGTGCATCTTGTCGTCGACCATATGGCCCAACTTCAGCATATAGATGACACCTACAGTTGCAGGCTGGTGGAAGCGTTCGCCTGTACCACCATCATACAAATATGTACGGCCGAATTCAGGAACACCTGCCTTATTGGTCAATTCTGTGATTTCTTCCAATGTGGCACCATCGAAAATTGGAGTTGCAAACTTCATACCCAATTCACGGCCTGCCCATCCAAGAACTGTTTCATAAATCTGACCTAAGTTCATACGAGAAGGCACACCCAATGGGTTAAGAACTATGTCAACCAATGTTCCGTCTTCCAAGAATGGCATATCTTCGTCACGAACAACACGGGCAACGATACCCTTGTTTCCGTGGCGTCCTGCCATCTTATCACCTACGCGAATCTTTCTCTTTTGAGCGATATAAACCTTTGCAAGTTGGACAACACCGTTTGGCAATTCATCGCCAACTGAAATGTTGAACACTTTACGCTTGATATCACCTTCTATCTCACGGCATTTGATGGTGAAATTATGAAGCAATTCTGCGATTGTGTCATTCTTATCCTTGTCAGTTGTCCACTTGCAAGGATTTACATTCAGATAATCGACTTCAAGAAGCATCTTTTGAGAGAACTTAGTTCCCTTTGGAATGATATCGGTACCTATCATATCCTTAACTCCTTGAGACACCTTGCCGTTGACTACAGAGAATAATTTCTCAACCAAACGAGCCTTCATTTCAGCAAGACGTTGAAGTCTTTCTTCTTCAATCTTCTGCAACAAAGGTTTTTCAGCAGTTTTCAGTTTCTTGTCTTTAACAAGCCTTGAGAACAATTTCTTGTCGATAACGACACCTGTCAAAGATGGAGATGCCTTCAATGATGCATCTTTAACATCGCCTGCCTTGTCGCCGAATATGGCGCGCAACAATTTTTCCTCTGGAGATGGATCAGATTCACCCTTTGGAGTAATCTTACCAATAAGAATGTCGCCTGGAAGAACGTGGGCACCAATACGAATCAAGCCGTTGTCGTCCAAGTTACGAGTAGCCTCTTCACTGACATTTGGAATATCAGCAGTCAACTCTTCCATACCGCGCTTTGTATCGCGGACTTCCAACATATATTCATCGATATGTAATGAAGTGAACAAGTCTTCACGGACAACACGCTCTGACAATACGATTGCATCCTCGAAGTTGTATCCCTTCCAAGGCATGAACGCTACTTTCAAGTTACGTCCCAAAGCAAGTTCACCGCCTTGTGTAGCATAACCTTCAGTCATTACTGTACCCTTCTTAACCTTGTCACCCTTTGAAACTATTGGACGTTGGTTGATACACATGCTCTGGTTGGTCTTCTGGAATTTTGTCAGTTTGTAACGAACGGTATCGTCATCGAAACTTACAAAGCGTTGTGCATCTGTTCTGTTGTAGCGGACAACAATTTCATCTGCATCAACGTATTCAACCACACCTTCGCCTTCAGCGCTAATCATGTTACGTGAATCTTCAGCCACCTTTTTCTCGATACCTGTACCGACAATAGGTGATTCGGAATTCAACAATGGAACAGCCTGACGCATCATGTTAGATCCCATCAATGCACGGTTGGCATCGTCGTGCTCGAGGAACGGAATCAAAGATGCGGCGATAGATGAGATTTGGTTAGGCGCGACATCCATCAACTGAACATCAGATGGATCAGTCAATGGGAAATCAGCCTCTAAACGAGTTTTAACCTTTTGATTCTTAAATTTACCATCTGCATCCAACGGCTCGTTAGCCTGAGCAATGATTTTGCCTTCTTCATCCTCGGCAGTCATGTAAATGACCTCATCATTGTTAGTGTTAACCTTTCCATTTTCAACATTATGGTATGGAGTCTCAATGAAACCCAAGTTATTCACTTTTGCAAAGACACAAAGTGAAGAAATCAAACCAATGTTTGGACCTTCTGGAGTCTCAATTGGGCACAAACGTCCATAATGAGTATAGTGAACGTCACGGACTTCGAAGCCTGCTCTTTCACGAGACAAACCTCCAGGGCCTAACGCTGACATACGACGTTTGTGGGTCAACTCAGCCAATGGGTTGGTCTGGTCCATAAACTGAGACAATGCATTGGT
>CALCFP010000345.1 GCA_937900725.1 uncultured Bacteroidota bacterium
CCACGTTAATTACATAGTCGCCAAGTGTCTCGCAGTCGCCAATGATGTCCATATAGTGAACACCCATTTGGTAATCGTACTTCTTGTCGTTAATGTCGAACAGGTTGTTCTCCTTAAGGCGTGAACGATAATTGTTTATCTCGTTTTCAATGTTGAGCGATTCAATCGGAAGAGTTTTCGATTCGGCATCTTCTATCAGGCTGATCATTTGTTTCAGAGCCTTTTCAGCCAATTCGAACATATGCTCGATGTGGTCGTACTGCTCTTTGGTGAAATCTTCCTTCGAGTCGAACTTGTGTTTTATTACGCGACTGATGTTGTAGTTGCTGTCGCAGATGCTCTCAATTTCCGAAATCTCGCGCAACATTGAGCGGACAGTCGATTTGCCTTCGGGGCTCAATCGGCCTTCGGCAACTTGGTTGAGGTAGTTGGCAATCTCAATTTCCATATTGTCGCTGATGCCTTCGTATTTCTCAATCCTTGAGTACAACTTTGTGAACTCGTTCACATCTTCCATATGCAGAAGGCATTTTACAAAACCGAACATCTTGAGTGAGCGTTCGGCATACAGGTTTATCTCCTTTCGTGCTTCAAGAATGGACAGTTCCGATGTCGACATCATTCCGCCGGTGATAAAGCGGAGCCCTATGTTGTCGTCATCTTCTTTCGACTTGATTATTCGGCAGATTAGTTTCTCAAGAGGCTTGATAAACCAGATGAGAATCATTACGTTGCATAGGTTGAATGCGGTGTGGAAGCCAGAAAGTGCGTATGTCACGCTTATCGATGCTTGTTCAATCTCGGCCTCGGTTTGTGGAATGTAATTCGGGTCGTAGCCGACTATGTTGCATACCATATTTACAAACGGGTGGAACAATATCAGTACCCAAATGACTCCAAACAGGTTGAAAAACAGGTGTGCCAAAGCGGCGCGTCGGGCTTGTGTGCTTGCACTCAAGGCGGCAATGTTCGATGTTACCGTTGTGCCAATATTCTCGCCCATAACCAGCGCAATGCCTTGATATATTGGCAGGACACCGCTTGAACACAGAATGAGCGTTATGGCCATAATGGCGGCCGACGACTGTACGCACATTGTAAGTATGCTGCCAAGCAACAGGAACAGCAGTGTGGTGAAGAATCCCCAGTGTCCGCACGAAGCAAAAAAGTTGATGACTGATTCGTTGTGCGAAAGATCCATTTCAATGGCGTTTGCTCGCAACGTTGTCAGGCCTAGAAACATGAATGCAAATCCGAAAACAAACTCGCCAAACGATTTCGTGCTGTTCTTTTTCATAAATGTCAGCACAATGCCTACTGCAAAAAGCGGATAGACAACGGTTGTCATATCAAACTGAAAACCGAAAATTGTCATTATCCACGCAGTCGCCGTTGTGCCGATGTTGGCGCCCATAATAACAGAAAGGGCTTGCGTCAAAGTCAGCAAGCCAGCATTTACAAAACTAACGGTAAGTACGGTGGTGGCAGTCGATGACTGCACTGCGGCCGTGATGAATGTGCCGGTGAGCAATCCTGTCACGCGGTTTTTTGTCATCGTGCCTAAAATGTTGCGCAAATGTCCGCCTGTGAGTTTCTGCAAGCCTTCGCTCATAGTCTTCATTCCGAACATCAGAAGTGCCAGACAGCCGAGCAACTTGAAAATGGTGAGAATCATATTATTTGTCAGATAGTTACTATACTTAACCGATTGCTTTAGGGCTTTTTGCCCCCCGATTGCTAATCAGCGACAAATATAAGCACTCAATTCATCTGCCGAAAAAAAAGATAGACGTCCTTGACTTTTTTTTAGATGAATAAAATCATCATTTTTGATAATGGCATTCCTAAATTGTTTGTTTATAAACGGAAAGAATCTTTAGAGCCATTGTCCCTGAATAACTATGTGCGCTGTAAAACTGTGTCAAGCATTTCCTTGTAAGCAGATGCCTTTTTTTCGAGTGCCAGCGGATAAGCCCTTGACGACGACGGCATTCTGAAAAAATCGTAACTCTTGCCACCAATTCCGAGTTTTACCGATTGTCCTACTTTGGGCATTTCACAGCCGTATTTTTCGGCGAGGGTGCAGGTGGCCTTTTCGCCTGTAGTCGCAATGGCTTTGCATTTCGGAATATTTTCAAGCAAAGCCGAGACGTCGGTTTGCGACACAACTTCAAGAAACTTGTCGGAAGCATTGCCGTTCAGTCGGTTCACTTCCGATGCGGTGTCATATATGGCCAACCCGATTTCGTTACAGAACGCGATGATTTTTTCGCGGTCGAACTTGCGTTCGGTCTCAATTACGAAATGGTTCTTGTCGGCATAAAATATAATTCCCATTATCCGCCACATATCGTTCTGAAAATTAGGGTAGAAGAAGTCTATCGACCAACGGCTTTTTGGTGGCGGAAAACTGCCAAGCATCAGTATCCTTGCGTTCGGTGGCAGGAACGGAGTTAGCGGGTGTTGTTCAATTTCTTGCATAATGCCAAATATATAACCTATTATTCAACATTTTCATTTTCTTTGCCATCGAAAATCAATTAGTGATATAAATTCTAAAGTGCTATAAATCAATGTTTAGAAAATTCCTTTCAGCATCGTTGCTTTGCATATTGATGCAAAATGCATCGGCACAACTTGATAGCGCAAAATTGTCGCAAGGTTGGTCGTACAAGTTTAGTGGCTTTGTCGACCCTCAGTTTTATATGGATACACGCGAGGTGGTGAGCGCCCGCGAGGAGCAGATGCTGTTCTATCCTTCGCCAAAGGTGTACGATGCCGACGGCAACGACATCAACGACAAGGCTAGCAACAATATGTTGGCTATCACCGCACGCATCGGCCTGAAGATTGATGCGCCGAGCGTGTTCAATGCCAAGGTCTTCGGATATGTCGAGGGCGACTTTACGGGGGCCACAAACGAGGGCATCAATATGTTGCGCTTGCGTCACGCATATATTAATATGCGTTGGGAAAAGTCGAACCTGCTGTTGGGACAATATTGGCACCCAATGGTTGCTCACGAGGTTATGCCAGGCACTCGCCCGTTGAATATGGGAGTGCCGTTCCACCCTTATTCACGTTATGTCCAGGCACGCTATACGCAATATTTCGGCAAGTTTGAGTTGAGCGGAATAGCATCGTTCCAACTCGACAACAAGGCTACAGGCCCTGAAGGCGGAAGCACTGCATATCTGCGCAACGGCTGTATTCCTGAACTCAATGCCCAACTATGCTACCGTAGCCAGAACGTATTGCTTGGCGCTATGTTCAACTATGTGGCGCTTCAGCCTCGCACATTCACTGTCGATAAGGTTGGCGAAAAGCACAAGACCGACAAACTGACCACTTCAACGGCTCTGTCGGTGTTCGCAAAGATTAATACCGACCAGATGAGCATTCGCCTGCAGGGAATCCGTGGCGACAATCTGTTCGAACAGCCGATGCTTGGCGGATATATCGAGAGTGCGCTCAATGACGACAACGAGTACGATTACACCAATTTCGGAACCACAACCATTTGGACCGACATCAGCCGAACCAAGGGACAGTGGCGTCCAGGCGTGTTCGCGGGCTACGGCGTCAACCACGATTTCGGCAAGACTGTCGATGCGGGCGCGACTGTTTACGGACGTGGATTCGATATTGATTACCTGTGGCGCATTCAGCCTCGAATCGGATACTATCCAACTGATTATCTGAACTTTTTCGCGGAAGTTGAGTACACAAATGTATGCTACGGCAAAAAAATGCTGAACGACGATGGCAGTTACCATTACGAGTCGGACTATAATGTCGGCAACAGCCGATTTGTATTTGCCGTGGTGTTCAACTTCTAGAAATATAGGTGTATGAACGGCAAACTGAGTGCAGACGACAAGGCCAAGATTGAGGAACTGATTCGTATCCGTCAGCGTAACAACGACTATGCGTGGATGCTTTGCGACTATCTCGACCAGAATCCTTGCGCCATAACCAAGGAACTGATGGATGAGTCGAACCCAGGCGGAATCCTTCCCGATGAGGTCATTTATACCGCCTTGCTGTCAGGCTTTTGCGGTCTCGATATCGAAAAAAATCCCGACGACGGCATCCTGATGAACGACTATTTCCGCCAGTCGGTCAAGAAACTCGATGCCAAGGCCTATGCCGAGGACCCTTACTACAAGAATATCCGCATCCCGAATGTCAAATTCGGCAATTGGGAACTCAAGTACGAGCACTACAAGGCTTACGAGGCGTTTGTCTGCGACGAGATGATTCTTGAGCCTGATTTCAAGGAGATTCAGCGCATTGGCTTTTTCGATGAAGATTTCAGTTATCCTGCCGTTATGGAGGACGGGCACGAGTGGATGGCCATAAAGCCAAACGAAACCGAGACAATCCGTTTCGCCGTCGAGTCGGCGCACGGCAAGGTGGTGACATTCGGCTTGGGTATGGGCTACTATCCGTATCTTGTTCATCTTAAGTCTAATGTCGATAGCATAACAATAGTGGAACGCTCCGAGGATGTGATTGCGCTTTTCAAGACTCACATCTTGCCACAGTTCGCTCACCCTGAAAAGGTGCGCATAGTTTGTTCCGATGCGTTTGAGTATGCCGAGAAGCAGATGCCTGCCGAAAACTACGATTATGCCTTTGCCGATACTTGGCGCGACGTCTCCGATGGCTTGGCTATGTATTTGCGAATGAAGAAGTTGGAGTATCTGAGCCCCAAAACAGAATTCTCATATTGGGTTGAGGAATCGCTTCTTTCGGGCTACCGTTGGCAGATGTTCGACACCATTATCGACAATGCCACAAGTTACGATGAAGTGTGCAAATGCTTGAGCGACGACGGGTTGCGCAAGTTCGCTTCAACCAGAATCAAATTTGAGAAGTAGGAGCCAGGCGTCAATGTGATTCCTTGTGCTGTCCCTTGCCAGAAAGGAACGGGCGTCATTTCTTCATCAACCGTTGCACTTCTTTCACAAGTTCAACTGAAGCCTCAATCTCTTCCTTGCGAATGGCTACGCTTTCAATGTTGAACCCGACGGGGATGTTCTTGTCGGTGCAGAATCCGTAAATTTCCGTGGCTGTGTTTCGGCACACTTCAACCGATTTCTCCAAGATGTTGGACGAATGTTTCAGTTCGTTGTCGAGCCAATGCGGGACATCTATGCCAAGCCAACCCAAAAAGTCGAGTGATTTGATTGAGCCACACGGCGTTAGAGTAAAGATGATAGGCGCCATTTTGCGGTTTTGCGCTTGCGCTTCGTAGTAGTAGTCCGATAGGAAGTCGAGGCTGTTGTTTACGCTGTACACGCACTGCGATACGAAAAATTGGCATCCGCTATCCATTTTGCTGAAAAGTCGCAAATGCTCGTCGCCCTTTACGCGGTGGCGTTCGGGAATGGTGACACCGCCAAGCGCCATTCCAGGATTTTGCTCGTTCCTAATGGCATAGGCGTCGCGTAGCGACAGGTTTACAGCCTGCTCTTTCGATGGCGAGCCCACAAAGACCGAAATGTCGTTTTCTGCCGTCTGAATCCATTCCGTGAATTCGGCAGGTGTGTATTTCCCGACACTCTTGTATATTATTTTCGGTATGTGCAGGTCGTGCAGATAGTCGCGACTGTAGATGTCGGGCTGTAGGGTTTGCATAAACGGGAACGGGCGCGGATTGCTGTTGCGTGTCGACTCGTCCTGTAAATCGTATAATATAAGTGCGTCAACATTCAAGTCGTTGACACGGCTCATTTGCTTTGAGGCTATCTCGCGTATGCGGTCGTCGGCGGTCGACATCTTTGGCGGTGTCAGGCCGTAGAACAATAGTCCAGATTCACAATTGACGATTCGGTCTTTCAGCGTGTTTCCCATTTCTTGAAATTTGTCGCAAATATATCTTTATTTATAAAAAAGGCCATTCGTGTAGAACAGCCTTTATTCTGATGTTTCCCTATAAGCGTTAGAACGGCAGGTCGTCAACGGGGGCCATATCGGCCTGACCGCCAGCATTGTTGCTTGCAGGTGCGGTATTGCTTGCAGGCGCGCTTGTCGCCACATTTGTCTGAGGCGCAACAGGCTGTTGGCTATTGCCTGCTTCGGTGGCTTCGATTCGCCAAGCCGACAGTGTGTTGAATACGCGTACCGTGCCGTCGTTTCCAGTCCAGCGACGTCCTTGAATGTCGAATGTGACCTTGATTGTCTGTCCTACGCTGAAGTTGTCGAGCAGAGCCACGTTGTTGTTCGAAACCTGAAACAAAATGTGGTCGTTCCATTGCGGGTTACGTTGGTTCTCAACTTCCAATACAAATTCCCTGACTGTGAAAGTCGCCGTGCGCTGAATGGCAGGACGTACTTCTTCCAATTTTCCTGTAAGTTCCATATTTTTAAATGTTGTGTTTCTATCAGTTTGAACGGCATTTGAAAAGTATTTCCCAGCCGTCGAAATATTTGCTAAAAATAGAAATTCTATTCAAATTGCACGCAAAACAATACATAATAAAATGATTCACGAGACAGAACGCCTTTTGCTTCGCCCTTGGCTTGAATCGGATGCCGAGGAACTGTATCTGTATGCCAAAGACCCGCAGGTGGGCCCGATAGCGGGTTGGCCACCACACAAAAGCGTTGACGACAGCCGTGAGATAATCCGCACAGTGCTCTCAAAGCCAGAGACTTACGCCATAGTGCTGAAATCGACCAGCAAGCCCATCGGCAGTATCGGCCTTATGTTCAAGGGCGACGGCTTTGCGCCGATTGGCGACACCGAGGCCGAATTGGGCTTTTGGGTAGGAGTTCCGCATTGGGGAAACGGCTATGCGCCAGAAGCATCGCGTTGTCTGTTCCGCTACGGGTTCGGGCAACTGAACCTTACAGCCATTTGGTGTGGCTATTATGATGGCAACCTGAAATCGAAGCGTGCGCAGGAGAAATGCGGTTTCGAGTATCAGTTTACGAAGGAAAACAGTCCGACACCAATGCTTGACGAACTTCGGACAATGCATTTCAACCTGCTTACCCGCGAGCGGTGGAAGAAAATGTGTGATAAAAAATGAGGGAGTGAGATTGTGCAAAATCTATTGCACATTGCATTTATTTGCTACTTTAGCAGACGTATTTAGCAACTAACACTACGTGAAATGAAAATAAAAACACTTTTGCTGTTGGCGTGTTGCATGCTTTTGCAAAGCCATTTGGTCTTAGGTAAGACGAAAGTATCATCCGACACGCTCGCATTATACAAGAACGATTATCCACGACGTGGTTATCGCTCATTCCTTGATTTCGGAGCGTCGAGTGGTGATTTTGACTTGGCTATTTCTATGTCAAATATTCATGGCGCTCAAATATTTCCTCAGTTGTTTGTCGGCGTGGGAGGAATGGTGGCTGATGTTATCGATGAGGGTGAGCAATTGTGGCGTGTGTCAACCTTTTTAGATATACGATATGACGCATTGAAAAACAAGGTGACTCCATTTGTTGATTGTAGAGTCGGCTATTCATGGGGAGAGTTTTGTTATGAAGATTACGACCGTTGGGGAGGAAACGGATTTTATTTTTCACCATCAATTGGCTGCCGCGCATCTCGTTTCAACTTTTCAGTGTTTTATGATTATCAGAAGTATGACTGGAGGTTTGGTGAAATTGACTTTTCCAACTATGGATTCCGTTTAGGATGGGATTTCGGCTCGCGTTGGAAGAGTTATGCTATAAAGCGAGAGTTTAAAAGCCTTTATAGAAACACCAGACCGGTTTTGACGCCCAAACAGGCAAGAATGATTGTGGATTACGGCTTGCTTATCATGCCAAATGACGATTATGGGCCTTCGGTATGAGATATATCAGTCATCAGGGGACAGCAAATAATTCCTCAACTTTTTATCGGCGGTGGTTTTGTTTTTGAACATACACGTTTTGGAAGAGACAATTATGAAGCATGGACAGATTCAAGAATTCAAAGGGATTTTGACGTTACAGCAGCATGCCTGATTCCTGTCCTTTCAATTCGTTATGATATATTCAAGACACCTGTTTCGCCATTCATAGAGACGAAAGTTGGCGGCAGAATCAAGTTGATGCATTCTGATAATGAGACTGTCCCAGTTTCCAAGGCTGACATTCTGTATATCTCGCCATCGATAGGAGCGAGGTTCGGAAATTTCAATATTTCCGCATCTTATGAAAACCAAAATCCTCAAGTAGAGGTAGATGGACGTTATACTGATTATTCATTCATCAAAAACATTCATGGTGTCATGTTTCATATGGGATTCGATTTCGGGGCCAGAACACAAGAGTTAAAAAAACAAAGGAGGTAATTATGAATACAAATAGATTGTTCGCAATATTGACAATGGTCATTTGTTCATTGCTGTTTTCGTGCAATGAAGAGGAATTTCCTTCTACTATTCCTTCAAAGCCACATGCGTTTGGACTTTCAGATGGTAGCCAATGCATGGGAGCTGTAACCTTGCAAGGTGTTGGGTCGAATGTTGAAGATGACCTAAAGGTGGAGTATGTTTATTACATTAGTGCAGATGGCCAGAATTTTGATGCTACGGAAAGCCATGTTAGTGGCTTGAAACCAAATGCTTGGTATTGGTGGTATGTTGTTGCTGTATCAAAAGACATAAGGGGAAATGTCGTTGGCACAAGCGAACCTTCAGACATTTATACGTTTTATTGCATTGAAGATCCCTCGGACCCTACCGTGCCACATAAACATAGCATAAAAATACTAATTATTGGCGATACGGAAGGTGCAAAGGTGTCTTCAGAACAATTGGTCGGAATGTCAGGTGATGTGATTTCTGTCAAATTGACTCTCAACAATGGCTATGAAGTAGTAAGTATGACAAGTGGGGAACTTTCAGCCGATGGAACATTGAAATTGAAAGTGCTCAATCGCGACTATAATGTGGTTATTGAGGTCCGGAAGAGCAAGAATGCCGCTTAGCAGCAAATAGTAAAGGCGTTTTGACGGCGAATGCACTTGAATCAAAGTTTGTCAGTCAATCAAAATCCGTGTCGGCGATATGCCGTTTCGGATGCTGATAGGATTAATGCAATGCTCGTTGGTTGCGGTACGATGCACTATTGCATCCATGCCCGCGAGTAGTTGGTGATGATGCGTCAAGAACATTGTCAGGCAAAATCTTCCTATAGTCATATAGATTCATGATGAAGCCGCATGTTTTGCATCGAACGTAGTGGCGTTTTCGATTGTTACATTTTTGATATTCAGTTTTCTTGTCATGTGCAAATGTGAAAGTCCCGGCGAGTCTTTTGCTTTGCCTGAATTTTATTTGCTCTGAATGCAAAACCTATGAAAAAGTCTTTATATTTGCTCAAAGCATTTTTATAAACAATTTTAATTTATAGAGATATGATAAATCAACCAGTTGTGAAGCTAGGTATCGTGGGTGTTAGCCGCGACTGCTTCCCAATCGCACTTACAAAGAGCCGTCTTGCCGCTCTTATGGCAGAGGTGAAGAAGGCAGGTCTGCCAGAGGTATATGACTGCCCTGTAGTAATCGAGAACGACGTTGACACTTACAAGGCTCTTGACTGGGCTAAGGAAAATGGCATCAACGCTGTTTGCATGTTCCTTGGCAACTTCGGTCCTGAGGGTCCTACAACATTGTTCGTTCAGAAGTTTGGCGGTCCAGCAATGGTAATCGCAGCTAAGGAAGAAGGCAAGGCAAATCTTGCCAACGACCGTGGCGACGCTCTTTGCGGCGTGCTCAACTTCAGCTACTCAGTAGGTCTTCGCCGTTTGAAGGTTTACATTCCTGAATATCCAAACGTAACACCAGCAGAAGGTGTTAAGGAACTAGCAGACTTCCGCAACATCGCTCGCGTTGTCAATGGTGTCCGCAACCTGAAGGTTATCGGCTTCGGTCCACGTCCTTGGGACTTCTTGGCCTGCAACGCACCTATCCAGCCTATGTACGATCTTGGTATCGAAGTTCAGGAAAACTCAGAGCTTGACCTTAAGAAGGCATTCGACGAGATTCTTGCAAAGCCAGGCAAGGCAGCCGAGGTTGCAGCTGTTGCTAAAGATATGGAGAAAGAGCTCGGCAAGGGCAACAAGTATCCTGAGATCATCAACAAGATGGCTCAACTTGAAGTTACCCTCATGGACTG
>CALCFP010000346.1 GCA_937900725.1 uncultured Bacteroidota bacterium
ATTTCAGCGTAGGTTGCATTGTCGCCGACCGCATATCGGAACCAGGCAAAAGTTCGTTCAGCATAGCCATTATGTGTGCGGGAATGTCGGTGGCCAATATTGTCGGCAACCCGCTTGCCACGTTGATTTCGGGTTTCGCATCGTGGCGACTCATCTATAGTGTCTCTTTCGCGTGGGGTGTCCTGACGCTTTTGGCCATAATGCGATATGCGCCATACGTGGCGCTACTTCGCGACAGCGGTGTGCGTGGCCAGTTCCGTTTCCTTAGGCACGGCGCGCCGTGGCTAATGGTTGGCGCAACATTGTTGGGAAACGGGGGCATATTTTGTTGGTACAGTTATGTGAATCCGATGCTTACCAGTGTGGCGGGCATTTCATCGGCATTGGTCCCGCTTGTTTTGGTGTTGGCGGGAGTTGGAATGTTCACAGGCAATCTAGTCGGTGGCAAACTGTCTGACCGTTTCAAGCCAGGGCATATCGGACGTATGATGCAGTGCATTATGCTTGTCTCGTCATTGGGATTGTTCATCTTGGGGCAATACGAATGGTGTGCTGTCCCGCTTGTTTTCTTCGGCACATTCGCATTGTTCGGCGTATCGTCGCCACAGCAGTTGCTTCTAATCCGTTATGCCGAAGGCGGAGAACTGATGGGTGGCGCAATGGTGCAGATTGCCTTTAATTTTGGGAACGCTATCGGTGCATTCGCAGGCGGATTGCCAATCTCGTCAGGATTGGGATATGAATATTCGGCACTTGTCGGAACGGGTTTTGTGATAGTTGGATTGACTTGCTACACAGCGTTTTGTATGAAGTATGAGCGGTAACTTTTTTTTGAATTCAAAATTCAAAGTTTGATATATAAACTATTGACTGATATTGAATTGTATTCTGCTTGATTGGCCCTTTTCAGAATTTTGTGAGCATATACGAGCAATACTTGTTCAGCAGGTTTTCAATAGGCAAATTTCCATTTTGGAATTGTTGTGCGTCAAGTGACAGCAGTTTTTCGCGGATAACAGTCTTGCCTTTGTATAAGGCAGTTAGAAAATATGTTCCATTATCTTCTTTTACATTGATATCTGAAAATAATGGAGTGATGCTGTCTGTTTCATAGACAATTGAGTAACAGGGGCGTTTTGCACCGGCCACATTTTCGCGAAGTATGTTTTTGTTAATTAAGTCTTGAATGTCGCGTATAGCCGTGTCTTTGGAGCATTTAGCCAATGTTGCCCAGGATTTTGATGTGATTTTGGCCTCGTAGCCGTCGAGGAACAAATTCAACATTGTTGTTTGTCTTTCAGTTAATTGTACGCCTGCAATTCTTTGCCAAAAGAAACTCTTGTTAAGTATTGTGCTGACAGTGGTTTGTGCCTCGTCAATTGCAAGTGACAGTGTGTTGGCATACCAAATTATCCACTCTGTGATGTCGCCGTCGCCACGTTGAGTTTTTTCAAGAATCTGGTAATAGTGATTCTTGTCCTTGTTTATGTGCGATGAAATGTTGTAGAAACGGAACTCGCTTTTGTCAGTTCGGGCAAGAATCATTTCAGACAGGATTCGGGCCAACCTGCCATTGCCGTCCTCAAACGGGTGTATGCTTACAAACCAAAGATGTGCAATGGCAGAACGCACTATGAAACTGGAGTTTTCGTTGCTATTGAACCAATCGAGAAATTTGTCCATTTCTCTTTCTATTCGTTCTGGTGAAGGAGCAATGTAGTGGATTCGTTCCCTTCCGAGCATTCCAGATACAATGTGTTCCTCGTTGGTTCGGTATTTTCCTATTTCTATTTTTGACCCTTCGCTATACCCTAAAGGAAAGAATGCCGATTGCCAGGCGCACAGTTTTTCCTTTGTCAATTTTTGGTCGTATTGTTGCATTGCGTCTATCATTACAGATACGACTGAATCAATATAATGAGATGGCGCAGTGTACTTTACGTTTTCTATGCCAAGTTTTCTGGCAATTGATGAACGTATTTCATCAACATTCAACTGTATGCCTTCAATTTCGGAAGAATGCAACACGTCGAGGGTTAGGTTTTCTGACATTGCCTTTAGTTTGCTGTCAAAGCCTAATGTTGAAAGTCTGCCGTAAAGCATTCCTTGTTTGCGACTTACACTTTCAAGTAGTTGTGCTACAGATGATTCGTTCCATTTGAATCTTGTCCAATTCTTTCTCTCGTGTATGTACATATCAACTCTGTATTTTCGGTTTGCGTCGTTATTTGGCGCTTAATGTCGCAAATTTTGCGACAAAAATAACTGTGTAATGTCGCATTTGCAAACATATCGTCGCAAAATTTGCGACGATATTAATCAGTTTAATCTTGTGTTATCT
>CALCFP010000347.1 GCA_937900725.1 uncultured Bacteroidota bacterium
AAACAACCCCGACGGCCGAAAAAGCGGCCTATCGGGGTTGAATTATGAGAGAGAAGCGCAGGGCTTAATGCGCAAAGAAACGGAAAAAAGCGAATTGCAGGAACGTTGATTTTGTCAATAATTGGTTTGACGGAAAACTATTGCCTTTGAAGCATAAAGATTAGACGCAAAAATCCTCACCGCACCCTCCATATTTTCGGGTTTCGGTAGCCACCCCCGCTTGTTTATCGACATTAATTCTTACATTCGCACAATAATATATATATTATGAACGCATTCCACGCCTACGACATTCGAGGACTTTATCCTCAACAATTCAACAAGGACGATGTGTACAAAATCGGATTCTTCATTCCGAAATTATTCAAGACCAACAAGATACTCGTAGGTCGCGATATGCGCACCACATCTCCTGAAATATTCGAATACCTGTGCAAGGGCATCACCGACGCTGGCGCCAATGTATATGATGCAGGACTTTGCACCACACCAATGGTTTACTATGGTACGGCTAAATTCAACTTCGAAGCCTCGGTGCAGATAACCGCATCGCACAACCCAAAAGAATACAACGGATTGAAGATTTCACGCGCAAACGCACTGCCCGTCGGACTTGACTCTGGATTGGGCGAGTTAAAGCAAATGGTGGAAAACGACCCCATTGTGCCCGCAAGCCAAAAAGGCGAGATTGTTGAATTCCGATTCACCGACGAGTACAAGAACTTCCAACGCAAATACCTGAAGGACCTGACAAACCTGTGCGTAGCCATCGACTGCTCCAACGGAATGGCATCACTGCTTGTCCGCGACATATTCGGCACACGCCCGTGCTACATCAACGACGTTCTCGACGGCACATTCCCGCACCACGAGCCAAATCCGCTAATTGAAGACAACTGCCGACAATTGGAGGAACTTGTCAAGCGTGTCAAGGCCGATGTGGGCGTCATCTACGACGGCGATGCCGACCGCGTGATGTTCATCGACGAGAATGGCCGTTTCATCAGCCCCGACCTCATAATCGGACTTATGGCCCACTACTTCCTCGAAGAGAAAGGGCTGAAAGGCAACGTGTTGCAAGACATCCGCACATCGAAAGCCGTTGGCGAGTACGTGGAAGGCTTCGGCTCAAAAATGAATATGTGGCGCGTAGGACGTGCATACGCCGCACTCAAACTTCGTGAAATCGACGGCATCTACGGTGGCGAACTGGCTGGCCACTACTACTTCCGCGCCTTTTTCTATTCCGATTCGGGAATGATGGCTTCACTCATCGTGCTAGGCATCGTATCTGACCTGAAAAAGAAAGGGAAGACGCTATCGCAAGCCATTAGCGAAATATCGAAATACGCCAACTCGGGCGAAATCAATTTCAAGATTGAGCAGAAAAAGGAGGCAATGGACGCCGTCCGCGACCACTTCACGGCAACCGAAAAGCCTACGGCATCGTACGACTTCGCCGGCTGCCGCGTGGAGTTCGCCGACTGGTGGTTCAACATCCGCCCGTCGAACACCGAGCCATACCTGCGCCTGCTTGCCGAAGCCAAGACACAGCAGATGCTCGACGAGAAGATCAGCGTAATTGAAGACATTCTGAAACGTTTCAAATGATTTTCAAAAACGAACAAACGGCGCACACAAGACTCGGCGAAACGCAATTTTGTCGAAATAAAACCAGTTTTTGGCGAAAATTTATACCATTTCAACAAATAGTATAGTTATACTTGCGACCAATTCGGATTTATTCATCTGAATGCCGAAACAGAAAACAAAAAAGAATAAAAAATGAAACAACTACTAAAAACAGGATTGGCACTGATTGCACTGGCCCCAATGCTATTCACATCGTGCTCCAAAGACGAAGGCCTTGGCGGTACGTCAACAATAGTTGGACGCGTGAAGGTAATCGACTACAACTCAAGTTTCACAAAAATCAACGATGAATATTACCTGCAAGACGAACGGGTATATATAGTATACGGGGACGACGACATCTACAGCGACGACTTCCGCACCGACTACGAAGGCCGTTACCAATTTGAATACCTGACCAAAGGCGAATACACCATCTACGCAATGTCGAAGGACAGCGCAGACCCTACATCGTCTATAAAAATTCCTGTATCCGTCAAAGTCAAGATCGACAAGAACAACCAAACCGTTGAAGCACCCGAAATTGTAATCTTTGACTGATGACTGAAGAAGCAATAATCGATAGTCTGAAATGCTTTAGGCCAATTTCGCTTGAGGAGATGGACGGGCTCAAACTGATGAACCGAATGGACAACAAGTTCGTGTTCTCGGTCAATGAACTGCCCAACGTGCTCCGCCAGGCTTCAGAACACTACCACGTGCTCGAAATCAACGGACAGCGCGAGTTCTTCTACCTGACGAAATATATGGACACGCCCGACTGGTTCTTCTTCTCCGAACACCAAAAGGGACATGCCGACCGCTACAAGATACGCATGCGCACCTACGAAGTGAACAATCAGTCGTTTCTTGAGATAAAGCACAAGACAAACAAGGGGCAGACCAAAAAGTCGCGCATCAAGGTTCAAAACACTGACGCACTCGACGACGAATGTCGCAGGTTCATAGAAGAGAAGACTCACCGCTCTGCCGACAACCTCGATTTTGTGTCGATTAACGGTTTCACCCGCATAACACTGGCATCGTTCCTCACCAACGAACGCATAACCATCGACCACAACCTGTCGTTCTCGCATGGCGACAAGACAGTGAAACTCGACCACCTGTGCATAGCCGAAGTGAAGAAGGAACGTTCGGCATCGCGCACGCCCATAATCGACATAATGAAAAACGTGCACGGGCTGAACACCGGATTGAGCAAGTACTGCATCGGCATATCGTACCTGCACGAAGACCTAAAACAGAACGCATTTAAACCAAAGAAATTATTAATCAATAAAATAGAAAGAAATGAATATTTTGCAAGTTAACGACTTATTTTTCGGGATGCCACTTTTTTCCGCAACCGGAATTGGCTCACTGGTTTTCCGATTCGTATTTAACCTTTTGGTATCGGTAATCGTAATCCGTGGCATCTACTACCCAAAGACCCAACGACGCGACTTCCTGTTCACGTTCCTGCTTATCGGGCAAGTCATCTTCCTGATGTGCTTCGTGCTCGAAAGCGTAAAACTTCAGGTCGGATTCGCACTCGGATTGTTCGCCGTATTCGGAATCATCCGCTACCGCACAATGTCCATTCCAATCAAGGAGATGACCTACTTGTTCATCATTATCGGCTTGGCAGTCATCAACTCATTGGCAAACAAGAAGGTAAGTTACACTGAACTTGTATTTGCAAACGGCATGATTGTTGCAATTGCCTGGATTGTCGAGAAACTGAAAATAGAAAGCGAAGGAACAGCAATCGTAATCTTCGAGAAGATAGAACTTGTATGCCCCGAGAAGGAAAGCGAACTGATTGCCGAACTCGAAAAGAGAATGGGCGTAAGCATTGCAAAGGTTGAAGTGCTGAAACTCGACTACCAGAAAGACATTGCACGCCTGCAAGTATTCTTCAGCAAGGAACAGCAAGCCGTCATAGCGCACACAAAAATCAGTTACAAGAACTACTCGAACGAAAGCAACTGATAGCGTAAAAACAGAAAAACGAAAACAACTGGCAATGGCTTTTCTACAAAAGAAGATATGCGCGGTTCTTGTTGGCGGGCTCATGCTCCTGCCACTGACGACAATGGCCCAATACAATGATTTCCAGACATGGACATCGATAGAAATAAAGAAAAAGGCCTCAAAGAAACTGTCGTTCGCACTTGAGGAGGAAATGCGGTTATGCAACAACTCATCCACATTCAGCAAGAACAACGTCACAATATCGACTACCTACGCCATGCACAAGAAATTGAGACTTGGCGCAGGCTACCGCTACTCATACGCAAACGACTTTGACGATGGATATGTCCGCGGTCACAGGCTAATGCTGAATGCCACATTGCGCCACAAAACCGACAACAATAATACTCGACGGAG
>CALCFP010000348.1 GCA_937900725.1 uncultured Bacteroidota bacterium
CCCTTAATCGTCTTTGCCTCAATGTCGCCGACATTTATCTCAACCGTAGCGCCATCATTAGGGTTGATGTTGCAAAGTGTTATTGTTACAACGCCGTCCTTTGTTGAAGCCGATGCGCAAATGGCATCCGTGGAAACGCCATTGTAGGTATATTTCTCACTTACAACATCAAGTGGAATCAACTTCGCATTTTGATGGTCGGCATACATCTTGAACACATAATATGTAGGCGTAAGCACCATTTGTTCATCCTTTGTCAGGATTACTGCCTGAAGCACGTTCACCATTTGGGCAATGTTGGCCATTTGAATGCGGTACGAATAGTTGTTGAAAATGTTTAGGCCCATACCTGCCACTATTGCATCACGCATAGTGTTCTGCTGATAAAGGAATCCAGGATTCGTTCCTGGTTCCACATCATACCAGCAGCCCCACTCGTCGAAAATGATGCCGACCTCGTTGTTAGGGTCATACTTGTCCATAATGGCTATGTGTATCTTAAGAAGGCTGTCCATAGCCCAAGCCTCTTTCACTGTCGAGAACCACATATCTTCCTTGAAGTCGGTTGCCGAACCCTTTGAACCTACCCAGGTCATAATTGGCAATGTGTACTTGTGAAGCGACAGGCCTTGTGTGATGCTGTGCTGTTTTTCAGTCTTTTTCATCAGCACCTCTGTCCAGTTAGGGTCGTCGGCACTGGCACCGCAAGCAATGCGATAAGGCGCTCCACCACAGAATGTCGCGTAACGGCGATAAACATCGGCATAATATTCAGGCTCCATATTTCCGCCACAACCCCAGTTCTCGTTACCTATGCCGAAATACTTCACGTTCCAAGGGTCTTCCCTGCCGTTTTGTTTGCGCAACTGTGTCATCGGGCTTTCGTTCGACGAAGTTATGTACTCAACCCACTCTGCAGCCTCACGCACCTCGCCAGAGCCTACATTCAGGTTGACATACGCATCACAGCCAAGCAACTCGCAGAAATCGAGGAATTCGTGTGTGCCGAAACTGTTGTCTTCAGTCACGCCACCCCAGTTGGTGTTGATTATTGAAGGTCGGTTCTCTTTAGGGCCGATGCCGTCTTTCCAGTGATAGGTATCTGCAAAGCAACCTCCTGGCCAACGCAATACAGGAATCTTCAGTTCCTTCAGAGCCTCAACCACATCGTTGCGGTAACCGTTGGTATTAGGAATCTTTGAATCGGTTCCAACATAGATGCCACCATATATGCAACGTCCAAGGTGTTCGGCAAAATGTCCGTAAATATCCTTGCTAATCGTTTGCTCCGCCTTGTCGGGGTGCAAGGTGATTTTGTTTTGTGCCGACAACGAAACCGAGATTGACACCAGTCCCAATGTGGCATAGAACTTCAAGTTTTTCATTTTCTTTAGTTTTATGGTTATTCAAATATAGAATCGCCAAATGCAAAATGGCATTTGAGTAATTCAAAAGTAAGGAAAATGGGCAGAAAAACAACAGAAAGTTTCCTGCCGTTACATAAAACCGACCCATTCCGGACCATTTTCATCCATCACAAGAAGCAAACAATCCATTTGGTACAATTGTAATTTATTGATATTTTGTTCATTACCAGCAACTACACATTTTTTATTAAAAAAAACGCCAATAAGGTTGACAAATTCAACTTTTTTCTACCTTTGCACCGCTGACTCGCTAGCTCAGCTGGTAGAGCAACAGACTCTTAATCTGTGGGTCCAGGGTTCGATCCCCTGGCGGGTCACTTATCAAAAAGTCAATTGTTTGTTAATCAAATAGTTGGCTTTTTTATTTTTCTACAAAACCCCGTTTCTGTCGAGTTTCTGTCGAGTTATCACTCTACTAACAAAAAAAAGCACTACCAGAATTGAATTCCGATAATGCTTGACACATTAGATAGTTGTCATTGACAACTTCACAAAGTTATAAAAAAATCAATGCGGTTTTAATATTCGCGACATCAAAACAGATTCACTCAATTCTTCTTTTTCATAGAATCGCATCAACCTTTTCCCGTATGGTGTTATCATTCCTTTGTAATGCGTTTTGCCTCTTTTGCGATATGGGTTGTCACCAGGCAAGATATCACGAAACATTTTGCTTTCAATTTGGCTACTATACATCACATTTGGCATCAAGACGCGGGGAACAAAATATTTACCACATAAATACAATTTGCGACAATAGAATATCAATCCACTGGCCGTTTCCCATTTGAAATAATACACCTTGCCGAACCCTAAATTTGATGTACGCTCTTCAATTGCCACATTATACTTGACTGGCTCTCCGTTGCACCTATACTCCAATGTCAATTGGAAAGATACCATATCAACAACAACCGAAACACTTGATTTACTCCCCCATTCCAAATATCCATATCGGACTTTTCCAGGGATAAGATAATTCAATCTTTTAAGGTCGGATATCTTTATCCGTTTACAATAGTCAATCTCTGTCATAATAACCTAAATTATTTGGGAAAACACATCTTTAACGGCGATTGTGTTCAATTTGCAAATCAAACGCATCAATCAATTTTTGCAATGTCGGATTCTTTGTCAACATCATTTGTAAGATTTGTTCATCATTGCTCAAAGTGTCGGCAATAGTCTTGATTGGTGAAACCTGGAGTTGATTGATAATCCAATCGGCAATATCAATCTTTTGCGCTTTCTCTTCCTTCGTAGCATTCTTTTCGATGATATCCGACACACGGCATTTTATGAATGATAAATTGCGAGATGCCTCCAACCATTTCTCAAATCCATCGGCATCGGGATAAATAATAACCTTGCGCCCGGATAAAACCTTCAACATCTCCAATCCCTTCGAACCTTCTTTTGAAGATAGGTTTTGAACACTACCGACAGACAACCAAACGTATTTTGGGAAAATTGCCGAACAGATTATTGCAGTTTTTTCAGCCTCAACCAATGCGACAACCTTATCCGGATATTTTTTCAATAAGTGTTCACCAAATAGACATTGCGACAATTCCCATTCCGTTGGCAACTCATTGCGTTTTTTAAGTATGGAATGAATCCAATCCGGTGAAACTTCCTTGATGCGATGTCCGTTTTCGGCATTGTAGGCAATAACTTTTCCGGTGCGAACCCTGCCATTTATATCGATTTGCCAAAATACCGCTTTTCTGTCATTTGTCGCGCCAATGCAATAATCCCGCATCACTCTTTCAATAGTCGGACTTTCTAACGAATATCTGTCAATGATACTACACAGAAACTCGATGAATGTACTCTTTGCACTGAATGATTTTCGAACGTAGTCAAATGCTATTGTATAAAGTTTTTTGATAGCCGGTTGAGGTTTCGACATATCAATATGAAAGTTGTTCCATTCATCTTTTGTCACCTTTCCAGGATTGTCGGCAAAAAATTGCTTTGGCGTATAATGGTAGCCACAACTTTCTTGATGGTCGCAACGTCCGACAGACATATCAATTGGCTTGCCATTTTCATCGACATACAATGTGAAACAATGGTCTTTTTCGCATTTAGGACACTTGAAACGTGTGTTCCTACCTTGATATTGTTGTAATGAATAATTACTCATTTTCGAATGTGTTTTTGTCCCACGTGTCCCATTGTCCCACGTGTAGGACACCGGGACAATGTGGGACACTTGTTTACTTTTTTAATAGCCTATCAACTTTGGACTTGCTCATTCCCAAATCTTTGGCGATATCTCTCACCGATTTGCCTTGCGCCTTTAATGCCTTGACATCTTCAATGTCTTTCGCCTGGTCTTTTTCCGAACGTTCTTTCAAATGTTCCCTTTCATCGTCAAAACCAATCTTTGTGAATTGCAAAAACGCATCATTCTTCTCAATGGAACATACAATTACATTGTCGGCATCGTAAGTATAATTGCCATACCGAACCTTCAATTGCTTTATGTATCTCAAATTTGAATCTTTTGCGCTCTTGCCTATTGCAAATACAGAATCAAAAAAGTTATACAACTTCTTACTACCGGCCAAATCATTTTGAGTTATCGACCTTGACAAATCTCGCTTTGGTGTATGTGCCAAAATCAGCATTGACAAATTATACTTGCGTTTCAATGCCATCAATCTCATCATCAACGAACCCGCCAAATCTCCCTTCTCGGCCGAACAACATAAATAAGTAAGATTGTCGATGATTAACACTTTGGCATCGCTTTGGACTGCCGTATCTTCAATGTTGCGAATGATAGCATCTTCAAAGTTTGTACTATCAAATTTCTCACTATTGATTGACACACGGAATAAATTGTCCGGGAATGAAAAAAGATTGCCATCATCATCGGTGTAACGTAGTTGGAATTGCTTATCCGACAACTCAAAATCAAAATACAATACTTTCTTTTTCTTGGCTACTTCCGTGGCTATTTGGACTGCATAAATCGATTTGCCGACATTTGAATCCGCAAACAAACAACATACTTCTCCTTCATACCAAAGCGATAACCAAAGCGAATCCGGATTTGGCCGTTGTTTTGCCTCGGCAATAGTTTGATTGGCGGTTTTGACATCGAACATTCCAACATTGGTTGGTATGCCGTTCAATAATTGTTCGTTCCTTGATAAGTCGGCATTTAGCGAATCAATAATGTTGAAACTCATAATGTGCCTCCTTTCGTGGATATTGCATCAATGTTGAACAATGTCAATTGTCGCTTATCAACCTTGTTGTTGTATAATGGGTCGGCCGTGTAATGATTAGCCATTCTTTTGGTGTGTTTGTCTTGTTTGCGATATGCAACAAACAACAATCCCATCTTCATCAAGTCATCGACATACCAGGTGATGGAATTGCGCAAAATGCCAGTGTTAATCATCGCATCGAGGGTAGTCCCCGTCTTATAGCGGAAAAAATCCAATACTTTGGTGATATCCTTATTTTCATCTTCCTTTGTATTTATTACTACACTGGAGGGATTTTGTAATGTCTTTTTCATTGCTTTCCCTCCAATATTTTTTTGACATCACTCATTCGATATCTTCTCTTGCCTCCAATATTGATTGGTTTTAGATAGCCGGATTTGTTCCATCTCCATAATGTCACATCGGACACATCAAGCATTTCCCTCACCTTTTCACTACTTGGATAAGTTTCGGTATTAGAATCGGTGATTATCTGTTCCAATTCCTTGCGAGTTTTGTCAATCAACAATTGATTAGCCTCCAACAAATCATTTAAACTGATTTGAATAATCATTCCAGGTTGTTGCCTGGCAACGTCAACTAAATTAAAATTCATAATTTAAAATTTTTAATGTTGACGCTCTCCCCGTAACAATCAACCATTTGTTACTTCGTTTGCGTTATGTCCGTTCGTGAAATGGTTGTATTTCACTTGCGACATTACAAAAATAAACACGTGTAAGTATTTGAAATAGTGTGAATTGTGGAATCAACAGAACAATATTATTTATTGAATACCAGGCAATTACACACAAATGTCAATTGTGGAGATTGTGGGGAAATTTGTGGAAAATAAAACTCAATCTAACTTATTGACTCACAACAAATAAGCATTAATACGATTGTGGATAATTGTGGATTTTTATTTTTTCGCTTTCAAAATGCTCTGTATGCCACTATCAAATTTAAGTCTGTCGGTCATAGTTGCCTTGCTCATTTTAGATTTATCTAATCCGCAACTTTCGCATATTGATTCATACCAATCTTTATCGAACTCATATTTCAAAAAGAACATTACGCGTTTAATCTTTGCGCGCTTGCCACTATTATACATTGTCTTAATGTTGCCGTGTTCAATGCAATTCTTGAATGTTTCAAAATCTATATTTTTGATAACCGAACCAATCAAGTAATTATACAATTCTTCGTATGGTATTGTGACTTTTGGCGAGTAAGAACGCATCTTCGAAAAGTCGGTTTTATCATCTTGTTGCTTGGTTGTATTCTTTATGCGAGTTTTTTTTCTGTTTTTCCATTCAGCATAGCAAATTCTCAAAACTTCGATATTATATCGAAATCTTACCTTGCCATCTTTACCTTTAATCCGGCACATCGAGAGTTCAAGATTTCTACAATACATAGTATTATTCCACCATACATCCGCAAATGCTTTAAATGCGGTTTTCTCATCTTCTTTTACGATACCCTCATCAACTCCCCGTTCAATCAATAAATCAAGGTTTGAAGATTGCGGATAATCGTATTCATTCCCATTATACTCCGATAGGGGAACTCGCAACCCTTCAATATTGACACATTCATCTTGTTTGCCGTCATCTCGATGTTCATCGATTTCGCCCCACATTATTTCTGTTGGCGTTGCAAACGCAATTGGATAACCTTTCAAACGTTTCCTCAATTCATTAAAAACCTCATCTTTACGTTGTTTGGATTTTTCTATTTCTTCACGTGTCGGCCGTGTTCTTGTGACACCGAACAGCATTCTATTGATATCCCTCAACTCAAACAGCAACTTGAATAAACTTTCACGTTCATAATACTCTTCCGAATTCTTATATCCCTTTATGAATCCGTTGTCAGCAATATCCAAAAAAGGCAAATCACCAGTACTACCATAAACCATCGCGACAATATCTCCAATGATACCTTCGGTTTTGTGCAATTCGTTGGATAATCCAAACTTATCAAAATCAATACAATACTTTAATTCCATAATCACTCAATCATTGACACAACACTAATCTTTGTTTCCTTATCGATATCCCTATATCGCGCAAACGCCTTTGAACCCTCAACGTGTCCGGACATCGAACCAATTACATTTGGGTCTTGCACCTTCTTATACAAGTTGCCTATAAACGTACGTCTTGCAATGTGCGAACTCGCAATGTCGCAAATCGGTCTTTTCTCTTCCTTTCTCGTTGTTGGATTGATGATTGTCACAACCCTGGAAATGTTCGCTTTCTTCATCATTGCCTTGATGTCAACATTGTATTGTTGTTGTGTCGGAAATGGGAACAAACTCAACCCTTCATAATCTTCATACTTTTTCAAAATATCCTTGCCAATCTTATTTAATGGAACAACGATTGTGTTGGCTCTCTCCTTCTTCGTTTTTTGCGCGATGTATTCAATACAATCATCAATCACATTTGATTTTGTCATAGCCCATAAATCGGAAACTCGACAACCAATCACGCATTGAAAAATGAAAATGTCGCGAGATATCTCCAGGTGTTTATTTTCGGAAAAGTCATAATTGTATAATGAATTGCGCTCTTCAATTGTCAAATAATAAGGTGTTCCATAAATACATTCACCAATAGTGAATTTATCCCGCCCAAATGGATTTGTAGTGGTATAATTGTTGTTATTTGCCCAAATAATGAAAGCGCGAACCTTTTTCAGTATGTCGATGATTGTATTGCGCCCGCGGGGAATTGGTTTCCTTGTATCTGCAACACTTGTATAAATAGTCTTGTATTGTGGCAATTCATACAACAAATGTTCATTTGATAAAAACTCTTCGAACTCGCGAATAAAATCCGATGTGAATGATTCAAATGATATTGGATTATCAATGAATAATTCAAAACGTTTTAGGCATCGCATCACAACATTATAATGTGCGCGCCTATTATTCGACACATCAACATTTGCGATGAATGTTTCAAGTACTTCAAAAAATGTTTTTGGCAATTCTTCCTGGTCTTTCTCCGATTGTCCCTCAACACTATCATTATCTTCTACAATTGGATTGTGATATTTATCAATGGTGTTTTGCAACCAATTTGGGTCAATCATCACATTCTTTTGTTTCTCGATGTCTGTCTGAAATGTGTCTTGAACGTAGTTACATAGTTTGGTCAAATCGTTATTCAAAAGAACAACGTTCCTTTTCTCTTCTGTCCAAACCCTAAAATCCGTCTTGATGCCGGCCGGAATTAAAATCTTTCTTTTGCCATCTTCAAAAACGGCCTCTTGCCAATATTCTTCTTTGATTCTAAAACCCGTGTCTGCTCTTTGGCAAATGTTTTGCCCGTGGGAAAAGCGAATAAGAATTTTGTGAAGATGTGTTTGGTTATCCGATTTTGGGGATAATCGTAGTGAAATTGTTGCCATAATGTCAAATATCTAAAGTGTCAATACAAAGATAACATTCGTACAGAAACTTCACACATTTCTGTCGAGTTTCTGTCGAGTTTCTGTCGAGTTAATTGAAAATTACTGAAATTAGATGAAATTCACTGAAATTAAAATCAAATCACAAATATTTGTATATCATTGCATTTATTACATAAAATCATTGATTTTTACATATTTTTTTGGATTCAGCAAATTACATTTTATAGTCCCCTGGCGGGTCACCACTAAAAAGTCAATTGCTTAGCAATAAGCAATTGATTTTTTTATTTATACACAACACCACCATTCTCAGCAAAACCCTGCCTACATTACTGCAAAACACGAACTAATACGGCACAACAGCATTTGCAACAATAATCGAAATGCCATTTCACGTTGAAATGAGGCCTAGCGAATTCACAAAAATATACAAAGCCACACACAATCGGCATATAACAAAACGCTGTTAGTTCATTGCACCTGTCACACCCAACGAAATCAAGACGAGATAAACCTTTTCCACACCTTTCACTTAAGGTGCTAAATGTCAATTGTTTTTTATCATCTCCTTGATTTCTTCAAGTTCCTTTTCCATGCGAGCAAGTTGCGCCTTTACATCGTCGTTGTTGTCGCTGACCATTGCATCAACAAATATTGAGTTGATGAGCGACATTCCAATGATTCCGCCTCCCACTAAAATAACACAGAAATACAGACGAATGAGGTGCCCCCAAAATGGAGAACTAACCAATGCCACCGAATCAGGAATCTCATACCACCCCTCAATAGTGCACAGCCTGAATATTGTATAAATGGAATCAAGCGGCGTGGCAAAATAGTCAGGCGACACATCTTTCAGGAAACAGCAACTAATCAATGCAAAAGATATGATTAACACGAAAAAACAAAAGAATATGCCCAAAGTTTGGCGCATCGCCATCCAAAAATTCTTTACAATTGTGGAAAAATCGGGGAAAACCCTGACTGCACGAAAAAAACGAAATACACGCAAAATTCGCAATATCAAGAAGAAAGACAGACTTTCCAACAATGTCGGCACAAACAAAGCCACCACAGATGGCAAAGACAGCAAGACTAACGTGCCGTCTAGACGGTTCCACCAGTCGCTCCAATACTTACGGATTCCTAACTTGCCAATTTTCACTATCATCTCAATAATAAAGATAAATGTGCACACTACATCAATAATGTCGACAAAATGCCAGTTAATTGAACTTTCCTGCAAAAAAATTGCGACTGAATTGACAATTATCACAATGAGAATAAGTCTCTCATTAAGGAACAGACGGTCAAATATGTTCTTCATACTTCTTGATAATTTGTTTTTTCAAATTTACTATCAAAATCATCATTTACCAATCAACATTGGCCACATTTCTTCAGCAAATCGACGATACATTTAACCTCACATACTACAAAACGCGATTACCAAACACACGGAATGATGGCAAAGTGGAAGATTATTTCTCTCGTCTATCTAAAATAGATGAAGGAAAAAAAGAGTTGACAAAATATAGAATCAACACCAAATTCAATCATTTCATTGAAACTTATGCCACAAATACAACTATTGAATAAGTGAATAAAAAACAAACATCAGAATAAATGCAAAAAAAAGCGCCCTGAAAAGGCGCTTTGTGGAGCTGCCGAGATTCGAACTCGGGTCCAAACAAGGAAACAATGAGCTTTCTACACGCTTAGCTCTGACTTGATTTTCGTGCGTTGGCTGGATCAAAGCCACCTACCAACACCTTATCCTCAAAATCTCACCCACAATATGAGGCTATTGCGAGCCAGCCCCGAATTGCTGCACATCCTGGTCGGCGAGCCTCAAGGCAAGGGCTTCCGGGATGCGTCTTGTCCTAACACCTTGTGTCAGGATTAGGCCAATCTACTATACTTCGATTAGGCGGCAAGAGCGTAAGAATTTTCGCCAGTTATAAGTTTGTGTCCGGGATTAGCGGGCCGGTTTCACTGCGCCCGACGTGCTTACTCACGACTTCATCTTGCTGTCAAAACCAATCAACCCCAAAATGAACGGTGCAAAAATAAACAATTCGTGAAAATCAACCGAAGTGCTGCATTTCTTTTTTTTACAAAGGTTGCAAAAGCGTGGAAATAATTATCTTGCTAAAAATTTCAAAACAACATGTTGGAGAAAATCAAGGAAGAAAACATACTTTTCATTGACATAGAGACAGTAGGTCAAACACCTTCATACACCCAACTTGACGATAAGACAAAAGACCTGTGGGCTAAAAAAATGCAATGGCAGGTGGAAAAGGAAGGCAAGTCGGCAGAAGAACTTTACGAAAAGGCGGGCATTTGGGCCGAATTCGGGAAAATTGTGTGCATATCGGCAGGTTTCATTGTAACCGAAGAAGGCGAGCGTCACTTTAGGGTGAAATCATTCTGCGGAAGCAATGAAAAAATGCTGCTTGAATCGTTTTCCGAACTGCTAAATACACACTTCAACAAAGACAAGCATATGTTGTGCGCCCACAACGGCAAGGAATTCGATTTCCCTTATATATGCAGACGACTATTAATAAATGGATTGCCGATTCCTAAAATACTGGATTGCGCAGGGAAAAAGCCTTGGGAAATCAACAACCTCGACACCTTGGAACTGTGGAGATTCGGCGACTACAAGCATTACACATCGCTAGAACTTCTTGCTTGCATTTTCGGTCTTCCGTCACCCAAAGAAGACATAAACGGAGGAATGGTCAACAACGTCTATTGGCAGGAAAACAACATAGACAGAATAAGTGAATACTGCATAAACGACGTGGTCACAATATGTCAGTTGTTTCTCAAATACAAAGGAATGCCTATAATACCTGAAACGAATGTGGATATAATAGAGCCATTCATCACTGATGCCCACGAGCAGAATAATGAATGACAGTAAAAAAACAAGCAAAAAAAATAAAGGTCGCAATAGGCGACCTTTATTTTTTATCTGAAATCGTGATGATTTATTCAGCCTTGCTCTCAGCTGCTTCAGCTGCTGGAGCCTCTTCCTTGACTTCTACTGCATCAGCAACAACTTCTGCTGCATCAGCTTTCTTCTTTGGAGCACGACGGCGACGTGTAGTTGCCTTTTGTGCAGAAGCGTTAGACTCTTGAGTGTAGTTAGTGTTGAAGTCAACCAACTCAATAATGCACATTTCAGCGCTATCACCAACACGAGTGCCAGTCTTAAGAATTCTGGTATAACCGCCTGGACGGTTAGCAACCTTAACTGCAACCTCACGGAACAATTCGGTAACACCTTCCTTATTCTGAAGATAACTAAACACTACACGACGTGAGTGAGTTGAATCAACCTTTGACTTAGTGATCAAAGGTTCAACATAAATCTTCAAAGCCTTTGCTTTAGCAACTGTCGTAGAAATACGTTTGTGCAGAATCAAAGAGTTAGCCATATTAGACAACATGGCATCTCTATGACCTTCTTGTCTGCCTAAGTGATTAAAACCTTTATTGTGTCTCATCGCTATTAATCTTTCTCAAGTTTATACTTACTGATGTCCATCCCGAAAGTAAGATTCATTGAATCAAGCAAATCTTCCAACTCAGTCAAAGACTTCTTGCCAAAGTTTCTAAATTTCAACAAGTCGTTCTTATTATACGTGCAAAGGTCGCCCAAAGTCTCAACATCGGCTGCCTTCAAGCAGTTAAGTGCTCTTACAGACAAATCCATGTCGATAAGCTTGGTCTTCAACAATTGACGCATGTGCAAAACTTCTTCGTCAAATTCTTCAGTTTGATACTTCTCACCGGCATCGAGAGTAATCTTCTCATCAGAGAACAACATGAAGTGGTAAATAAGAATTTTTGCTGCTTCGTTCAATGCATCCTTAGGTAGGATTGAACCATCTGTTTTAATTTCCAATACCAACTTTTCGTAGTCGGTCTTTTGTTCAACTCGGTAATTTTCAACAGCATACTTCACATTTCTGATAGGAGTATGTATTGAATCTATGGCAATAACGCCAAATTCTGCATCAACAGGCATATTCTCGTCTGAAGGAATATAGCCACGGCCCTTGTTGATTGTAAGGTCCATTTGGAGTTTTACAGAAGGATCAAGACGGCAAATAACTAATTCCGGGTTGAGTACTTCAAAACCACTAAGGAAACGAGAAATATCACCGGCTGTAAAAGTCTCCTGATTTGAAATTGAAATAGAAACCTTTTCGTGGTCTATATCTTCAATTTGCTGCTTAAATCTTACTTGCTTAAGATTCAAGACTATTTCTGTAACATCTTCCTTTACTCCAGGAATTGTTGAGAATTCGTGATCAACACCTGCAATTTTTACAGTCGTGATAGCGAAACCTTCAAGAGAAGACAACAATATACGACGCAAAGCATTGCCTATTGTCTGTCCATAGCCTGGCTCCAAAGGCCGGAACTCGAACTTGCCAAAACGGTGGTCCTGTTCCAACATTATTACTTTGTCGGGCTTTTGAAAAGCTAAAATTGCCATAATTAATTTTATTACTTAGAGTAAAGTTCAACAATCAATTGTTCTTCGATGTGCTCTGGAATGTCTGCACGTTCTGGAACATTAAGGAATTTTCCAGCCACGTTAGAGTTATCCCACTCCAACCAAGAATATTTGCTGTGGTTTGTACCAGCCAAAGAGTCGGCAATAACTTCAAGAGATTTAGATTTTTCTCTTACACCAACTACTTGACCTGCCTTAACCAAATAAGATGGAATATTTACCACCTCGCCGTCAACTACGATGTGCTTGTGTGAAACCAATTGACGAGCAGCAGCTCTTGATGGAGCAATGCCCAAACGATAAACTACGTTGTCTAATCTTGACTCCAATAATTGTAACAATACTTCACCGGTAATACCTTTGCTTCGTTGAGCTTTTGCAAAAAGATTTGCAAATTGACGTTCCAATACACCATAAGTGTATTTAACCTTTTGCTTTTCTTGCAATTGAGTACCGTATTCAGAAGATTTCTTTCTTTTTTTATTTAGACCGTGTTGACCAGGAGGAAAATTCTTGCGATCCAAGTACTTATCTGAACCATAGATAGGTTCGCCAAACTTCCTGGCAATTTTTGATTTTGGTCCAATGTATCTAGCCATTTGCTTTCAATTTATTCAATTAGACTAATTAAACACGACGCCTTTTAGGAGGACGGCAACCATTATGAGGAAGTGGAGTTACATCAACAATTTCCGTAACTTCAATTCCAAGATTGTGAATAGATCTGATTGCAGATTCTCTACCTGTACCTGGCCCCTTAACATAAACTTTAGCTTTGCGCATACCTGCGTCGAAAGCGACCTTGCCACAATCTTCAGCAGCAACTTGAGCAGCATATGGAGTATTCTTCTTAGAACCCCTAAAACCGTTCTTGCCGGCTGAAGACCATGCAATTACTTGACCTTCGCTGTTGGTTACAGAAACAATAATGTTATTAAACGAAGAATGAATGTGAACTTCGCCTGTTGTTTCAACCTTTACGATTCTTTTCTTAGTAGTTTTTGACTTCTGTGCCATAATTAATTACCTATTATTTTGTGGCTTTCTTTTTGTTAGCGACAGTCTTCTTGCGTCCCTTTCGAGTACGTGCATTGTTACGAGTGTTTTGACCACGTACAGGTAAACCTAAACGATGGCGAACTCCTCTATAGCAACCGACATCCATTAGTCGCTTAATATTCAATTGAATTTCAGAACGCAATTCACCTTCGAGTTTATACTCACTAAGGATCTTGCGTAGCGATGCAACTTCTGCATCTGTCCAATCATCCACTTTGGTATCATAACTAATCCCAGCCTTGTCAAGGATATTCCTTGCACTGCTATGACCGATACCGAAAATGTATGTCAGGCCTATTTCTCCTCTTTTGTTTTTTGGTAAATCTACACCAGCAAGACGTGCCATAATTACATTTTAAATTTTGAGTTGCAAACTTATTAAATTATCCTTGACGTTGTTTTAATTTAGGATTTTTTTTATTAATCACATACAAACGTCCTTTACGGCGCACGATTTTACAATCTTCACTGCGCTTTTTAATTGATGCTCTTACTTTCATCTTATTAAGTCTTTTATTTGTACCTAAATGCGATACGTCCCTTAGTCAAATCATAAGGTGACATCTCCACTTTAACTTTATCACCAGGAAGAATCTTGATGTAATGCATTCTCATCTTGCCAGAAATGTGGGCGGTTATTACCAACCCGTTTTCCAACTCGACACGAAACATTGCATTTGATAATGCCTCGATGATTGTACCATCTTGTTCTATTGAAGCCTGTTTGGCCATAAAATATTGTTTTGGTTATCAAATGTTCCTTTATAAGAACTTTCTACTACCTGTTGTTAATTATAATCGACAATTCAATTAAGACGTCTCATGAAATCGAAATGTGCGCACAATACAATTTCAATAATTAACTTTTTCAAAGAGCAATTAGTAATACAGATTTACTGCTTACATGTTAATACTTGAACGCCCCTTAATTCTACCGCTTTTCATCAATCCGTCATAGTGACGCATTAATAAATGGCTTTCGATTTGTTGAAGCGTATCAAGAACAACACCAACCATAATCAACAGAGATGTTCCTCCATAAAAATATGCGAAACTGTTCTGCACTCCTGCTATCATAGCAAATGCCGGCATGATAGCTACTAAAGCAAGGAATATTGATCCAGGCAGTGTGATTCTAGACATAACAGTATCAAGATACTCTATTGTCTTACGACCAGGCTTAACACCAGGAATGAAACCACCATTCTTCTTCATATCTTCAGCCATCTGAGTTGGATTAATAATAATGGCTGTATAAAAATATGTGAAAAGAATGATTAAGAGTCCAACTGTCAAATTATACCAAAATCCTTTTGGATCTGACAAAGCAGAAGCTATTCCCGATGCTGATTCGGCATTTGCAAACCCAACCAATACAATAGGAAGGAACATGATTGCTTGTGCAAAAATGATAGGCATTACACCTGCGGCATTAACCTTTAAAGGAATATATTGACGAACACCGCCATATTGCTTATTGCCTACAATTCTCTTAGCATATTGTACAGGAATCTTTCGAGTTCCTTGAACAAGCAATATTGTCAATAGAATAACTAATCCTAATGCTACCATTTCTAACAAAAACATTACCAAACCACCACCTTGCTCATTCAAGCGAGAAATAAACTCAACCCACAGTGCAGACGGGAGACGGGCAATAATACCTATCATAATGATTAAAGAGATTCCGTTGCCTAATCCTCTATCGGTAATACGTTCTCCCAACCACATTACAAACATTGTTCCTGCAGTAAGGATAAACATAGACGATACTGTGAAATAGGCTCCCTTAAGGATGAATGCTGATTCTGGAAGTTGTGAGTGGAGATTTGCCAAATAACCAGGACCCTGTAAGAACAAAATTGCTACAGTAAGAATTCTCGTAATTTGATTAATCTTACGGCGGCCACTTTCGCCCTCACGTTGCAATCTCTGGAAATAAGGAACAGCCATACCAAGCAATTGTATCACAATTGATGCTGAGATATACGGCATAATACCCAATGCAAAAATTGAGGCATTAGAGAATGCACCACCAGAGAACATATCCAACAAACCCAAAATGCCAGATGCTGTCTGGTTCTTCAAGGCAGCAAGCTGAGTAGGGTCAATACCTGGAAGTACAACCATCGTACCCAAACGGTACACAAGGATAAGCAACAACGTGTTGAGAATCCTTGTTCTCAAGTCGTCAATTTTCCAAATATTCTTTAAGGTTTCAATAAATCTCTTCATCAATGTATGTATTACAATGTTACAACTTTGCCGTTTTGACCTTCAATGGCTGCGATAGCAGACTTAGAGAAAGCATGGGCTTCTACTTCCAATTGTAGGCTTAACTTGCCGTTACCCAAAATTTTGACCTTGTCATTTGCTGACACCAAACCATTTGCAAGCAAAACGTCAACATCAATTTTTGCAAGGCCTTTTGATTCAGCCAACTTCTGCAAGTCACCGACATTAACTGCTTTGAATTCTTGACGGTTGATATTCTTAAAACCAAATTTAGGCATACGTCTTTGCAAAGGCATTTGGCCTCCTTCAAAACCTACCTTCTTCGAATATCCAGAACGTGACTTGGCACCTTTATGTCCACGTGTAGATGTTCCACCCTTACCTGAACCGGCACCACGGCCAACTCTCTTCGAAGATTTTACTGAGCCAGCTGCTGGCTTCAAATTGCTTAAATCCATAATAATGATTTATTACTTTATTTCTTCAAAAGAAACTAAATGTTTAACTGCATTTATCATACCCAGTATCTCTGGTCTTGCATCATGTTCAACTACTTGGTTGACTTTACGCAAACCTAGAGCTTCAAGTGTTGCAACTTGGCGTTTAGTACAGCCAATCTTGCTCTTAATTTGTTTAACGCGATATTTTGCCATGATGATTAACCTTTAAATACTTTTTCCATTGAAATTCCACGTTCAAAAGCAACATTTCTAGCATCACGCATTTGAGCCAATGCCTCAACTGTTGCCTTTACAACATTATGAGGGTTCGAAGAACCTTTTGACTTAGCAAGGCAGTCTTTAACGCCAACGCTTTCCAACACTGCACGCATTGCACCACCAGCCTTAACACCAGTACCATGAGAAGCAGGTGAGATATATACCTTGGCACCTCCAAAAATTGCAAGCTGATCATGAGGAAGAGTTCCGTTAATCAATGGAACTTTAATAAGATTCTTCTTAGCATCTTCAACACCTTTGCTGATAGCTGTGGTTACTTCATTTGCTTTACCCAAACCATAACCAACAACGCCATCTTCGTTGCCTACAACAACAATTGCAGAGAAAGTAAAGGTACGACCACCCTTAGTTACCTTAGTAACACGATTGATAGCTACCAAACGATCTTTCAGTTCAAGATCTGTTGTTTTTATTCTTCTAACGTTTGACATAACTTTCTAAAATTTAAGTCCACCTTTACGAGCAGCGTCAGCCAAGGCTTTTACTCTACCATGATACAAGAAGCCATTCCTATCGAATACGACTTCACTAATACCTTTTTCCAAGGCAGTTTTGGCAATTTGCTCACCAACTTTTTCTGCCTTTTGGATCTTAGTCTCTTTAACCTCAGATATTTCCTTTACCATAGAAGATGCTGAAGCAATAGTAACACCTTCAACATCATCAATGATTTGAACTGAGATTTGTTTGTTGCTACGGAAAACACTCATTCGAGGTTTCTCTGCTGTACCGCTAACATTTCGACGAATGCTAGCCTTAATCTTATTGCGTCTTTCTAATTTAAACGATGCCATAATTCAATAAATTAATAATTATTTACCAGCAGACTTACCAACTTTTCTGCGAATGTTTTCGCCAATGAACTTGATACCCTTACCCTTATATGGTTCTGGCATACGCATAGAACGAATCTTGGCAGCTACTTGACCAATAAGTTGCTTATCGCAGCTTTCAAGTTTCAAGATTGGGTTACTTCTCTTGTCTGTCTTTGCATCAACTTTGATTTCAGCAGGCATTTCAAACATAATGCTGTGTGAATAACCCAAACTCATTTCAAGCATTTGACCATTAGACTCGGCACGGTAACCGACACCTACAAATTCCATTTCCAATGAAAATCCTTGAGAGACACCAACAACCATGTTGTGAATCAAAGCACGATACAAACCATGCATCGACTTGTGTGCAATCTCATCATCTGGACGCTCCAATTTTACAACTGTTGGTTCTACAATGACTTTAATGTCTGGATTGACTTTTTGAGTCAAAGTCCCCTTTGGTCCTTTTACTACTACCACATTGTCGTTGTCAACAGTGACAGTAACGCCAGCGGGTATAGCTACAGGCAATTTTCCAATACGTGACATGATAAAAAATAGATATTAATATATGTAACACAAAACTTCACCGCCTAAATTCTTGGCGCGCGCTTCCTTGTCAGAAAAAACTCCTTGAGAAGTAGATATAACAGCAATGCCTAAGCCGTTCAAAACACGAGGCATATTTTCTACATTAGTATATTTTCTCAAACCAGGGCGGCTAATTCTCTCCAATTTTTTTATAACTGGTTGCTTAGTTTGCAAGTTATACTTCAAAGCAATCTTTATAATTCCATTATCCTTTTCGTCATCAAACTTGTAGTTCAAGATATAACCATTTTCGAAAAGAATCTTTGTAATGCTTTTCTTGATGTTTGATGATGGAATTTCAACAACTTTGCATCTAGCCATTTGAGCATTCCTTATTCTTGTAAGGAAATCTGCTATTGGATCTGTCATTTTATTTGAACTTTAAGGTTACCAACTTGCTTTTTTTACACCTGGAATCAATCCTTTAAGTGCCATTTCTCTAAACTGAATTCTGCTGATGCCAAACTGACGAATATATCCTTTTGGTCTGCCAGTAAGAGTGCACCTATTGTGCATACGGATTGGAGATGCGTTTTTAGGAAGTTTCTGAAGAGCAATATAATCTCCTTCAGCAATCAACTTAGCACGTTTCTCGGCGTATTTCTCAACTAATTTAGCCCTCTTAACTTCGCGGGCTTTCATTGACTCTTTTGCCATGGATTAATTCTTTTTAAGATTTTTAAATGGAATGCCGAATTCTCTTAATAGAGCATAACCTTCTTCATCTGTATTAGCAGTTGTAACGAATGTTATATCCATACCCAGCAAAGTAGAGATTTTATCAATATCAATTTCTGGGAAAATGATTTGCTCTGTAATACCTAATGTGTAATTACCTTTTCCGTCAAGTTTGCTGTTAACACCCTTGAAATCTCGAATACGAGGCAAAGCTACAACAATAAGCCTCTCCAAAAATTCGTACATGCGATCTTTTCTCAAAGTCACCTTAACGCCGATAGGCATTTTCTTTCTCAACTTAAAGTTTGATATATCCTTACGAGAAAGAGTCTTCATGGCCTTTTGACCTGTAATGTTAGTCAACTCCTCAGCTGCAGTGTCAATAATCTTCTTATCGGCAATTGACTTGCCAACACCTTGATTGATGACAATCTTTTCAAGTTTTGGAACTTGCATAGGAGTAGAATAGTTAAATTCCTTAATCAAAGCAGGAACAATAACTTCTTTATACTTTTTGCGTAATTCTGGTACGTATTCCATTATTTGATCTCCTCTCCTGATTTTTTAGAGTATCTGACTAACTTTCCATCCTCATTCAACTTTCTTCCTACACGAGTTGCCTTACCAGTGGCAGGCTCAACAAGCATAAGGTTAGAAACATGAATAGGGGCCTCTTGCTTTACAATACCACCTTGGGTATTTTTGGCGTTTGGCTTGGTATGTTTTGAAACCAAATTGACGCCTTCAACGATAGCACGTTGTTTCTCAACTTGCATGCTAAGGACTTTACCTTGCTGTCCTTTAGACTCACCAGCGATAACAACAACGGTATCACCTTTCTTTATATGCAATTTAGATGCCATTTTTGTTATAATTAAATTATAATACTTCTGGTGCAAGAGAAACAATCTTCATATAGCCATCACGTAATTCGCGGGCTACAGGGCCGAAAATACGGGTTCCTCTAATTTCACCTGCATTGTTAAGTAATACACAAGCGTTGTCATCAAAACGAATGTAAGAGCCATCGCTGCGTCGAATTTCCTTGGTCGTACGAACAACAACTGCCTTGCTAACTGCGCCTTTTTTGACTTCGCCGCTAGGAAGTGCTGTCTTTACAGCAACTACTATGGTATCTCCGATAGTAGCGTAACGCTTTTTTGAGCCGCCCAACACGTTGATGCACAAAACAGTTTTTGCACCACTATTGTCAGCTACACTTAATCTAGTTTCAGATTGTATCATGGCTACTTCGCTTTTTCAATGATTTCAACTAAACGCCAGTTCTTTGTTTTGCTCAAAGGCCTGGTTTCCATAATCTTAACAGTATCACCTATATTGCACTCATTGTTTTCATCCTGAGCGTGCAATTTGGTAGTCTTATTGACGAATTTTCCGTAAAGTGGATGCTTAACTTTTCGTTTAATAGCAACTGTTATGGTTTTTTCCATCTTGTTGCTAACCACAATACCTATACGTTCCTTTCTCAGATTTCTAGTTTCCATCTGCCAAAATTATTTTTTTTGGTTAATTTCTCTTGCTCTCAACTCAGTTTTCAAACGAGCAATGTCTTTCTTGGTCTCACCAATCTTATTAGTGTTGTCCAATGGAGATACTGCATGGTTTAAACGCAACTTAGTTGTTTCTTCGTTTACTTCGGGCTTTGCGGTTGTATTGTTTTCAATCTGCTCTTGGATTTCCAAGGTCGATAATTCTCTAACTTCTGAAGCTTTCATTGCTTATTAAATTGAAGATTCAACAAAATCGTTACGAACGATAAATTTGGTCTTGATTGGCAATTTTTGTGCACCTAGACGCAAAGCTTCCTTTGCAATTTCAAAAGGAACACCTTCAGCTTCAATAATTATACGACCTGGAGTAACTACTGCTGCAAAGCACTCTGGATCACCTTTACCTTTACCCATGCGGACATCGGCTGGCTTCTTAGTAACTACTTTATCAGGGAATATTCTTATCCAAATTTGTCCTTCACGTTTCATGTAACGAGTAACAGCTTGACGAGCTGCCTCAATTTGTCTTGCAGTAACCCAGCATTCTTCTAGAGCCTTGATACCAAAGGATCCGAAGGCCAAATCATGACCACGGTGAGCATTACCGGTACTACGGCCCTTTTGTACTCTTCTGTATTTAGTTTTCTTCGGTTGTAACATCTTAAACTAATTTTAGATTACTTTTGACGTTTATTATGACCTTTTTTTTGAGGCTGAGCAGTACCAACATTTGGAGACAAATCACGCTTGCCATAAACTTCGCCTTTGCAAATCCAAACCTTTATACCAATCAAACCAACTTTGGTCAATGCTTCAACTTGTGCATAGTCGATATCAGCTCTCAAAGTGTGCAATGGAATACGGCCTTCCTTGAAAATTTCAGACCTTGCCATTTCAGCACCGCCAAGACGGCCTGATACTTGGATTTTGATACCTTCAGCGCCCATACGCATGGTAGAT
>CALCFP010000349.1 GCA_937900725.1 uncultured Bacteroidota bacterium
CGTAGTCACGATTACGCTTAGCAATATGGCGGATAAGCGTCGGCACCGATGCGCGCAGGTAAATGAGCAGGTCGGGTGGCTGAATGAATTTGCTCATCAGTTCGAACGACGAGAAGTATGTGTTGAAGTCGCGGGTGCTTAGCAGGCCCATATCGTGCAGGTTGGGCGCAAATATGTGCGCATCTTCATAAATTGTACGGTCTTGTACAACTGTCTTTCCCGACTTCAGTATTTGCAGGATTTGGTTGTATCTGCTGTTTAGGAAGAAAATCTGCAAGTTGAACGACCATCGTTGCATATCGTTGTAGAAGTCGTTCATATACGGGTTGTCGGCCTCTTCGTAATGGGCTTCCCACTTGAAGTTTTTTGCCAAAAGTTTGGTCAGGGTCGTCTTGCCCGAGCCAATGTTTCCTGCTATTCCGATATACATTTTTTCGATTTTTAATTGCGGGTTAAATTTAGTCTTTTTCGCTTTTCTTGAAAACTAATTGGCGAATTTTTGTTTTTTGCTGAAAATATGGCAAGGGTGCCAATGACGGCGTCGGCATATGTGGCTTTTGCAAACGCGATGGTTTTGCCATTTGTGTATTGTGGCAAGCAGTATTATGAACAAAGAACCCCGGGGTTCCCAATATTTCTAGCAGTATGTTATACAAGATGTGCCACTATGTCTTCGCGGTCGCCGTATAGGAAATCGACAACTGGAATCTCGATAAGTGTGTAGCAGCCTGGTTTCTGTCTCATTGCTGCGCGGGCCGAGTTTACAAGCACCTGACCTGTGAGGGCAGGGTTGTTTATCTTCATTTTGAATTCGAACAACTGGTTCTGGGTCTTTCCTGATACGCCTTTGCGTTCAAGCAGTACGCCGTGTCCCATATCGCGGCAGTCATCTACGCTTGCTACAGGAATGACGTGCAGTTCGTCGTGTGCGAAATAGTCGTCGGCTTTAAGTTCGTCGTAAACCTGCTGTGCGGTGAATCCGTCTTCAAGTTCGACATATACAAGACGGCTGTGGATGCCTGCACCTTGCGGCATTGTCATTGACAAGGCGTTCTTGACACCTTTCTTTGAGCGTGCAACTACAGAGTGTCCCATACTCATTCCTGGACCGAAATTGGTCCAAGTCAGGCCTTTGGGTGCAAGGCTTTGCATCAGTGTGCGCACAATTGAGTCGGAACCTGGGTCCCAACCTGCAGATATTATTGAAACTGCGTTGTTGGCCTTTGCAACTGCATCGAGCGAACGGCGCAAATCAACAATCTTTGTATGTATGTCGAAACTGTCAACAGTGTTGATGCCTAAAGCAAGGCATTCCTTGGCGTATTGTTCAACGCTTCGGGTTGGTGTGGACAAAATGGCCACGTCAACGTCCTTTAGTTCCGATATCGATTTTACTACTGCGAAATCAGCGAGTTCTGCTGGTTTGTCTTCGTCGCCGTTGCGACGTACAATTCCTGCAACTTCCATATCAGGCGAGGTGAGCACTGCGTCAAGTACATAATGACCAATGTTTCCATAGCCTACAATTGCAACTCTTGTCTTTTTCATATTCTTAAAATTTTATCATCACAAAGAAAAAAAGAAGTTGGGCGTGTTGCAATTTTTTTTGACTGCCCGCCTTTAAACTGTCAATGATGGATATATATCTATAAATCAATATATTGTTTAATTTTTGGCTATTTGGCGCCGTTACGTAATTAACTGATTTTGATTGCGGGCAGATTGTCTGACGTTTGTATGTGGTGTTTTATGGAACTTCCCGTAAAACTGACATTTTTCAGTTTTAACGTCAACCCATAGCATCTGCCGATATGTCCAATGTATTAGTTATTTGGCACAGAAACAATTATCTTTATTTGTTAACCGATAAAAAGGATAGAATATGGGTGCAACAGTTATTATTACAGTCATTTACCTGCTTTCGCCAATAATCATTGCGTTGGCGTTTCAGCGGTACAGGATTGTGCAGAAGGTGGGCACGGTGATTGTCGCCTACGCCATCGGCATTGTGCTGGCTTTGAGCGGATTCGTGAAAGTTGGTGGCGGGCAGATGCTCGACAGTGTGCAGAATGTCATTATGAATGTGTCGGTGCCGTTGGCTATCCCGCTTATGCTTTTCGGGTGCAATTTCAAACTTTGGACACACTCGTTGCCCAAGACCATACTGGCACTTGTCGGCGGACTTTTGTCGATAGTGGTTGCCGTAGTCGCGGCGTTCTTTGTTTTCCGCGATAGCGGCATTGGCGGGCTCAACCGCATTTCGGGCCTTATGGTCGGGATATATACAGGCGGGACACTGAATTTCTTTGCGCTCGGTTCGGCTCTTCGTGTCGATGAGTCGGCAATACTGCTTGTGTATGCATTTGAAATGCTTGTCACAATGCCACTTCTGATGTTCATAGTGGCAGGCGGTTACCGCATTTTCCGTCGCCTGCTCCCATTTCCCGACGAGTCGGTAAGCATATCGGCAAGCACAGCGTCTAGCGGTAGCGGTGTCGAGAACTATGGCGGAATATTTGCCAAAGGCGTTTTTGGCAAGGCTATGCTTGGGCTTTTGTTGTCGGCAGGATTCCTGGCCGTTGCCGTAGGCATCTCGATGCTCGTTACAGGCGTGCTCAACGAACTTGTTATTATATTGGTGATAACCACCTTGTCTATCATTGCATCTTTTTCAGGCAAAATTAGGTCGTTGCCAAAAACATTCGAGTTGGGAATGATTCTGATACTGATGTTCAGCGTGGTTGTAGCCTCTAAATTCGATGTCAGTTGCCTCAATTCGTCGGCATTTGCGCTTATGGGATTCGTATTTTTTGTGATGATAAGTTCGGTTTTGCTACATTTGCTGCTGTGCCGTCTGTTCCGTGTCAGTGGCGATTTGTTCACGGTGGCCAATGTGGGGTTGCTCTGCTCGCCGCCGTTCATTCCGCCTGTCGTGGGTGCAATGAAGAACCGCAAGGTGCTGATAAGTGGCATCATCATCGGACTGGTCGGCTACGCTGTTGGCACGTACCTTGGCGTAGGATTGGCCTGGTTGCTTAACTTGTTTTGATTATGAGACAAATACATATATTCGTCATAGTTGCCATATTGCTTGCGTCGCATAAGATTATGGCTCAAGGAGATGTCAAGACGGGCTGGAACTTTGGCGCATTGCCGAGCGTGGCCTTTGATGCCGACCTTGGCTTTCAGTATGGAGCCTTGACCAACATCTTTTACTACGGCGACGGATCCACATATCCCGAATATATGCATTCAATATATGCTGAATCGGCCTATACAACAAAGAAGAACGGGCTTTTCCGCCTCGATTTCGATTCTCGTTCACTCATTCCCGACCATCAACTGACCATTGATATTGCCTACATTCCTGATGCAATGTGCGATTTCGCGGGATTCAACGGCTATCAGTCGGTTTATAATGCGGAGTGGAGCGACGACGAGAGTGCCGATTATCGATCACGTGCGTTCTACAAGTATCGGCGCAATATGTTCCGTGCCACAGCCGATATTCAGGGCTCGCTTTCCGATTTGGTAAAATGGAACATCGGCTGTGGCGCTTTCAATTTTGATGTGAGTGATGTAAATATTGGCAAGTTGAACCGCGGGCAATCTGACGATAAGAAACTGCCCGACATCGACGGCCTGTTCGAAAAATACCGTCAATGGGGCTTGCTGAAGCCAAACGAGACTGACGGCGGTTTCTTCCCATACATTCACGCGGGCTTGTCGTATGACAGCCGAAACTTCAGTTCGGCGCCTTCGTCGGGAATCTGGGCAGATGCTTTTTTGACCTATACGGCTTCATTTGGCGACAGAAGCAATTTCAACAGCCTTAAACTGAATGCCAATTTCAGGCAATACATATCAGTAGGCACGCCAAGGCTGGTGTTCGCATACAGGGTGGGGGCGCAGTTCAGCCTTGCTGGCGACACGCCGTTTTATATGAGTGGCTATCACAACGTGCTACAGTTGAAGCGAGTGCTGTACGAGAGCCTTGGAGGCTCAAGTTCGATGCGTGGCGTGATGCGGTGCCGAGTGTTGTCGCGCGGTTTCGCGTTGGCCAATATCGAGATGAGAATAAAACTGGTCAATTTTGATATTGGCGGTCAGCATTTTTATGTGGCTGTCAATCCGTTGGTTGATGTGGGTATGGTATTGCAACCTTTCGACATCGACGAGAATAAGGTTCGCGAGGCAGTCGCTTCAACAGGTGACAATGTTGACGAATATTTCAAGTTTGACAAGTCGGACATATACAAGCCTCACGCATCTGGCGGTATGGGCTTGAAGGTGGCTATGAACGAGAATTTCATTTTCTCGGTCGATTGGGCGACGCCTTTCAACGAACAGGACAACGGAAAAAAATCTAATCTGTATGTCAAAATGGGATACCTGTTCTAGGGGCAGGTGACTGGGACTGTGTCTGACAAGAAATCATCATAAGTCGTTTTAGCGTAATTCGCATTTTATCCACAAGGCAAAAAACTGGTCGCAAGCAGAATATGTGCCGTTGTCATTGGTTATGAAATCCTTGTCAAGCAGGCCTTTGACGGCAGATGCCACACTGCTTGCCGATGTTAGTTTGTGCCTTTTTATAAACTGCGCACCATTCAGTTCCTTGATTTTACCATCTTTGACTATTGCTACAAAAACATCTCTCTGCTTGTCAGGCAATAGATAAAATAAAGAATTATATGTGTCGGAAGAAAGGCTCAAAATGTAGTCTATGGCGTCGTTTACCATATCGGTTGTACACGTGGAGCCCGCTTCTGTTTTTGCGAATAGCACATTCAAGACCCTGTGCATATAACTTGTAATGGCATCGAATTTGTCATAAAGCATAGGTACAACGTCAGCATCGAGGTGCTTGTTTGATTCTGTAAATTTACGTTCGGCGAATTCAGAATATGCCTTAAGGCTTAACGGCTGAAGATTTATCAATACAACAGATTGGTAGAACGGTCGGGCAGGCGATGTGAACATTCCGTTCATCAAGTGACGTTGTGAGCCTGAAAAT
>CALCFP010000350.1 GCA_937900725.1 uncultured Bacteroidota bacterium
ATGCCGATAAAAAACAAAAAGCGCCGAAAAGTATATGTAACCCATTTTGTTATATTTATTTTTCATTTGTAGAACATACCTGAAGAATGTCGGTTATGTTGCCTTCAACCTCTTCATCACCTTTTAGTGCGTTGAGTTCTACGTTTGCTATCTTGTTTATCAATTGTGAATCGGCTTTAACCTTGACTTTGATATAATTGTCGGTGAACCCGTAAATATGCGTGTTGAACGGTTCTGCCTCAAACAGGACAGGTCTTGTCTTGCCAAGTTGACTGCCAATGTATTCTGCAGTTTTTTGCTTGCCAAATGCTATCAGTTGCTGGCTTCGGTGTTTCCTTATTTCATTCGGCACCATTTGCATTCGAACAGCCAGCGTGTTTGCCCGTTCTGAATAAGGGAAGACGTGCAGGTATGAAAGCGGCAACGACTTGATGAATTTGCAGGACTCGTCAAAATCGGCTTCCGTTTCGGTAGGGACACCCACAATTACATCGGCAGCAATGCACGAATCTGGCATCAGTTCCTTGATTCTTTCTATTCGCTTTGCGTAAAAATTGGTTGTATAGCGTCGATGCATCAAACTCAAAAGCCTGTCTGTTCCACATTGCAACGGAATGTGGAAATGTGGCATAATAATCTTTGAATCAACAATATGTTCGATTATTTGGTCGGTTAGGAGATTGGGCTCTATTGAGCCGATGCGGATTCTCTTCAGCCCGTCAATCTTTTCAAGTTCTACAAGCAGTTGGTAAAGGCACTCGCCGTTTGCACGTCCGAAATCGCCGATGTTCACGCCAGTCAGCACAAGTTCCCTGATGCCTTTGCCTACAGCCTCGCGTGCCACTTCCACGGTACGTGCCACGGTGTTGCTTCTGCTACGTCCGCGTGCGTGTGGAATGGTGCAGTATGAGCAGAAATAGTCGCATCCGTCCTGAACCTTGAAAAAACTGCGGGTGCGGTCGCCAAACGAGTAGATAGGCTCGAAAATAGTGCTTTCTTTTGTTATGGACACAATCGGCTTTTCCTGTTTCTGCAAGTTCCCGATAATCTTCACTGCATCCATTTTGTTGTCAGAACCGAAAATGTAGTCAACGCCTTCAATTGAAGCCACTTCTTCGGGTTTGAGTTGGGTGTAGCAGCCAATGGCAATCAAAATAGTGTCGGGCTTTCGGTTCAAAATCTTGTGAATGGCTTGACGGCTTTTCTTGTTTGCCAATTCGGTGACGGTGCAGGTGTCGATAATGAAGACATCTGGATTTTCGTTCTCGTGAACACGTTCGTATCCCGCATTTTCAAACTGTTGTGCAATCCACGACGTTTCCGAGTAGTTCAGTTTGCAACCAAGCGATATGAAGGCAACTTTCTTATGATTCATCGAATACCAATTATTGCGCGAAAATACGGTTTATGTTGTTATGTTGATAATTAAAATCGACTCTGACATCGATGTCTTTTGAGTGAATGGCAATCTAAAACAACCTTTTTTCCACTTTTACAAAAAAAAAGATACTTGTTATCGGCATTTATTTATCTTTGTCACGTTCACATCGCCGAAAGGCAAAAACACAAAACATCATTATATGGCTATTGCGCCTTTGATTATCGAAAATAGTGAGGTTACGCCCGATGTCATTCTGGACAAGGACTCTAATACGTTTTGTATTAAGGGTAAGTCGTTGCCTGAAAATCCACTAAGTTTTTACAAGCCTGTTCTGGATTGGATTGACGAGTATGCAATTCAACCCAATCCTGTAACTGAAATCGATTTTAAGATGATTTATTTCAACACTTCAAGTTCCAAGGTCTTTCTGGACATAATGAAGAAGTTTGAAGCCATTGACAGGGGCGGAAGCAAATGTGTCATCAACTGGTATTACAAGGACGATGATGAGGAGATGCTTGAAGCAGGCGAGATTTATGCCGAAAGAGTTAATCTGCCTTTCAATCTTTTCGTAGAACAATAAACATTATTAATATGTGTGGTAAAATGATGGCCGTGGCAGTCTTTCTGCTTATGGTTCATTATTCTTCTGCACAAAATTCCGACGATTACTTTACAGATAAATGTCTGCGTGTTGATTATGAACTTGTGGGCAATCACGATTCTGAAATGCTCGTACTCAAACAGTTGAAGGAACTGAATGATTGGGCAGGAGTGAAGACTGTCGTCGACACTGCTACGCAATTGGGCAACTACCGCTATTCGGTAATCGATTCGGCAACTAACCGCGTCTTGTATCAACGTGGGTTCAGCAGCCTGTTCAACGAATGGCAACAGACTCCGGAAGCCAAGCAGACTACAAAATCATTTTATCACGTTAATCTGATTCCTTTCCCCCGAAACACTTTCAAATTTCGTCTCGAGCGGTCAAACTATTCCGTTGCAGGTTTCTCTCTGATTGGCGAGTTCTACATCAATCCAAACGATAAATTCATCCGCAAGGAAAATGTCAGCCCGCTGAAATACACTGTGATACAAGGTAGCGACAACATTGCCAACAAAATTGACATCGCATTTCTTGCCGAAGGATACACTCTCGATCAAATGGACAAATTCCGTAGCGATGTCAGCCGTTTTTGGAACTATTTGTCAAATGTCGAGCCTTATGCATCCAATAAAAATTCATTCAACATTTATGCCGTCGAGTCGCCGTCGGTTGAGAGTGGCACTGACATTCCGAACCTTGGAGTTTATCGGAATACGGCTATGAATTTCCCATTCAGCACGTCGACCGCTACCTGACGACTTTCGATATGAAGTCGGTTCACGACATTGCGTCGGCAGTGCCCTATGACCACATCGTCATTCTTGTCAACACTGATGAATATGGTGGCGGTGGCTTCTACAATTTTTACGCGTCGTGCACGTCTGACCACAAATTGTCGGAAAAAGTGCTTGTCCACGAGTTCGGCCATTCTTTTGCTGGCCTCGGCGATGAGTACAACTATTCCGATGATGCCAACGAGCAGATGTACAGCCTTGAACGCGAGCCTTGGGAGCCAAATATAACGTCGTTGGTCGATTTTGACAGCAAGTGGAAGTCAATGATTGACCCGACAACGCCAATACCGACACCGCGTACTGCCGAATTCAAGGACAAGATTGGCGTGTTTGAGGGTGGAGGATATCAGTCAAAAGGCATTTACAGTCCTGCTCAGGATTGCATAATGAAATCAAACGGGCCAAAGAATTTTTGCCCAGTTTGTCGCGAGGCTATCTTGCGGGCGATTGGATTGTGATTATTTAGGATTTAATTCATTTAGGATGTAGGATTTAGGGTTGACGTTCACATTTGAGAAACGTTGAACTTGAAACCTAAAACACCTCTTACGATTTTACATTACTATTCCCATATCCTTTGCCTTTGCCACCAATGCGGCCGAATTTGCCACACCGAATTTTACAAGAAGTTTCTTGCGGTACCATTTGATTGTTTCGGGGCTCAGGAATATCATTTCGGCTATTTCAGGATTTGTGTGACCCTCGATAATCAGTTTCAGCACTTGTCGCTCACGGTCGGTCAACTTGATGTCGGCATCGTGTGATTTTAACTCACTAATAGTCTCGTTCAGCACGTCTTCGGTCTGTGTCCTTAATATTGTCTGAGTGTCCAGTTCCTTCTTTGTTGTCAACAGTTGTTTTTGCTTTTTGTTGATTTTCAGAAGTGTTATAATCAGTACAATGAGCAGAATGATGCCAATCAATGCAAAAGACATCATTGTCCTGTACATTTGTTTTTCCTTGACAAGGGCCGCAAGTTGCAGGTCTTTTATCTGTAGGTCGTAAACCTTGCTTTGCTCGTTTAGTTCATCTTGTCGCCTTTCAACGGCGGTTTTGCGCATCAAGTCCATTGCCTGCGTTATGCAATCTTCGGTGCCTTTCTTGTCGTTGAATCCGTATAGGCGAATCCAAGCCTTCGATACCAATGTCTCAATGTAATTCTGGCGTTCCTCGTCGTGTTTCGAGAAATATTCTTCGGCTTTTTCAAGATACGACAAAGCCTTGTCATATTTGCCCTGGCGATAATATATTCCTGACAATCCTCTCAACTGACCAGTCAGCATTAGCGAATCGCCAGTCTTTTCTGCCGATTCATAACTGAGGTTGTAATATTCTGTGGCTTTGTCCTGATTGAATTCCGCATACATTTCGGCCATATTATAATATAGTATCGACAGACTTTCGTTGTAATCATATTTTTTGAAGATGTCGAGGGCCTTTTGGTAATACATTTCAGCAGTGTCAATCTTGTCTTGAATGTTGTAAAGGTTGCCAATGGTGCCGTAGATTAAAGAATAATTGTTGTCAATTGTGGTTTGTGTGTAATGTTCGTCGCCGTTCATCTTGTCAATTGTGGCAAGCGAAATGTTGTAGTAATGAAGGGCGCTGTCGTACATTTCCACGGCATAGAAGTGTTGACCGAGTATTCGTGACGATACAATTTTTGTAATAAGGAAGTTGTTCATTTCCGAAATTGCAAGTGCCTTGCTTGCATAGTCAGCCGATTTTTTGCCGTCTGTTTGAAGGTAGCCCCACATCAATTCTTCATAAATATTCGCTAGGATTTTCGGGTCGGAAGGATTGGTGGCCAAGACGGCTTCCAGTGAGTCGATATTCCGCCCTCGGTGGTCGGCATATTTGCAAAAAACCTGGTTGCAAAATGTCATTATCAAGCAAATCAATATTATACGTTTATTCATTGTTGAAGTAATAATATTGCAAATATTGTAAATTTTACCCTTTGGGGTGGGTAAAAATGCTATTTTTATATCATATTTTTGTATCACAATTAAATCAAAAAAAACAATTTGCTATGAAGAAAATCATTTTTGCCGTTGTGGCAATGGTGCTGTTTTCGGTTAATGCCGATGCACAGGCCTTTATGAACCGTTTGCAAAACGCGGCCAAAAACGCCGCTGAAAACGCAGCGGAAAACGCCGTGGAACGTAATGTCGACCGTAAGGTCAATGAAGGCGTTGACAACGCTTTTGAAGGAAACAAAAGAGACAAGTCGGAAA
>CALCFP010000351.1 GCA_937900725.1 uncultured Bacteroidota bacterium
AGAACCCTGTCAACCCTGACGTTGAATTGTGGGTGGGCGCCATAGAACGCATAATGGGAGCGGGAATCACCCGCCTGGGCGCCATTCACAGAGGATTCTCGTCGTTTGAAAAGACACGGTTCAGAAATGTGCCACAATGGCAACTGGCCATCGACTTCCGTCGCAAGATGCCTGAAATACCGATGATTTGCGACCCTTCGCACATATCGGGATGCACCGAACTTATTCAGGAAGTGTCGCAGAAGGCGCTCGACCTTAACTACGACGGCCTGATTATCGAAAGCCACTGCAATCCGCCGAAAGCGTGGAGCGACGCCAAACAGCAACTTACACCAAACGAATTGCGCGATATGCTGTCGTCGCTTGTTTTGCGCATCATCAACGTAAATCCGTCGCTCAAGACCGATTTGGACGAATACCGTCAGCAAATAGACAAGTACGATGATGACCTTCTGGCATTACTAGAGGAACGTATGAAAGTCGCAAAACTGATAGGCAAATACAAGAAAGAGCACAATATGACCATTCTACAGCCTAGCCGTTGGGACGAAATCATAAAGAAGACCGTCGACAAGGGTGCGACATTCGGCTTGAGCGAGGAATTCATCTCGACCATTTTCAAGGCAATTCACCAAGAGTCTATCAACAAGCAGATTCAGGTGATGAATGACGAAGAGCAGAAATGAAAACGGTAACAATAACTGGTCAGCAGGGGACATCGCAAATACTTGTAGGCGAGAGTTTCAGGAACTACCGAAAATATCTCCCGACCAATCAGGTGGTGGTAATCACCGATTCAAGGGTGAACAAGTTGTATGGTAGTCATTTTGCTGATTATCCGATAATTGAGATTGGCCAAGGCGAAAAGTCGAAAAACCTTGAAACGGTGTCGGCTGTGATTGCCAAGATGCTCGAACTCAAGATAGACCGCAAGGGATTTGTCCTGGCGGTTGGAGGTGGCATAGTCACCGACGTTGCGGGCTTTGTGGCATCGATATACCAACGTGGCATCGGCTTCGGCTTCGTGTCGGGAACATTGCTGTCGCAGGTAGATGCAAGCGTAGGAGGCAAGAACGGCGTCAACTACGAGGGTTTCAAGAATATGGTAGGCACGTTCAATCAGCCTGAATTCGTAATCTGCGACCCGCAAATGCTGGCCACACTCAGGCCCGAACAACTGGATTGCGGTTTTGCGGAGATTGTCAAGCACACTATCATTGCCGACAAGCCAATGTTTGAGTATCTTGAAAAGAACGCAGAGAAGGCTCTGGCACTCGACTTCGATGTTATTGAGACTCTTGTCGATAATTCGATAAACATAAAGGCAGGCATTGTCAACCGCGATGAAAAAGAACACGGAGAGCGCCGTAAACTCAATCTTGGCCACACCTACGGGCCCGCCGTCGAGAAGGTGCTCGGCGTGAGCCACGGAAATGCAGTCAGCCTGGGACTCGTCGTGTCGGCACGCCTGTCGGTCAAGCGTGGCCTGCTGGCGCAAAATGATGCCGACCGCATTGTCCGACTGCTGAAAAGCCTTAACTTGCCTACTGTAATCAACGGCGACAAGCAGGCTATCTACAGCGCTCTTGAAATGGACAAGAAACGCGAAGGCTCGCAAATCAATTTTGTGCTGATAAACGGAATAGGCAATGCCGTTGTTGAGAAAATCGACATTGACGAACTGAAACAGATTGAACTATGACAAAACTTTGCAGGTCGATAGCGGTTCAGGTCCTAAACGACATAGAGAGGTTGATTGACGGTGCCGAAATGGCTGAAATAAGGCTCGAAAAGTCGGGCTTGAATCTTGACGGGATAAAGCATCTGTTTAAAAACCACTCCAACCTGTTGGCGACTTGCCGTCCCGACGGGC
>CALCFP010000352.1 GCA_937900725.1 uncultured Bacteroidota bacterium
ACACCTCCTTCGAATATCGGCAAGTTTGGCGGCGACACCGACAACTGGATGTGGCCTCGCCACACCTGCGACTTCTCGATGTTCCGCGTATATTGCGCCCCCGACGGTACGCCAGCCGAATATTCCGAGGAAAACGTGCCTTACAAGCCGAAACACTTCCTGCCAATCTCGCTTGACGGCTACAAGGAAAACGACTTTGCAATGGTGATGGGCTATCCAGGCTCAACCGACCGATACATTTCCTCGTGGGAGACGCAACAGGTAATGGAGAACCAGAACAGCGTGCGCGTGCAGGTTCGTGGAATCCGTCAGCAGATTATGAAGGAGTTTATGGACGGAGATGCCAAGATCCGCATTCAGTACGCATCAAAATACGCAACTTCATCTAACTACTGGAAATACTCAATCGGCCAAAACAACGGTCTGAAACGCCTTCACGTCGTCGACAAGAAGAAAGAGACTGAAAATGATTTTGCCGAATGGGTAGCACAGGACGATGCCCGCAAGGCTAAATACGGCAATGCACTGAAGATGATTGAGGAAGCCGTATTGCAGAACAGCGATTACGACAGGACATCAACATACATAGAGGAGGCTCTGTTGCGCGGATGCGAGAGCATAATGTTTGCCATCAGGAACAACGCAACCTTGGCCTCGTATGCCGAAAATGGCCGTGCAGCCGACAAGTTGAAACTTGAAGCGTCGATGTCGAAGTTCTTCAAGGACTTCAACGCCGACGTCGACCGACAGGTGACAAAGGCGATGTTCAAGGTTTATATGGACAATGTCGACAGAAAATTCTGGCCAGAAGTCATTGCGGCCCAAGTGTCAAAAAACGGTATCGAAAAGTATGTCGATGGTATGTTTTCAAAGTCGATATTCTGCAATGAGGAGCGTTTTGGCGCATTCCTGCGCAAGCCAAACCTGAAGACATTGGCAAAGGACCCTATCTTTATTGTAGCCAACAATATTTACGGGTTTTATACTGATATGAATACAAAATCGTCCGACAATGAGCAGAATCTGTATGTTGGTATGCGTCAGTTTGTTGCGGGCCTTATGCAGATGTATCCCGACAGACTGTTCTCGCCTGATGCAAACAGCACTATGCGTCTTACATACGGGACCGTAGGCGGCTACAAGCCAGCCGACGCCGTTTCGTACGATTTCAAGACAACGCTCGATGGCGTTATGGAGAAGGCAGATACCACAGTGCGTGAATTTTCTGTATCGCCTAAACTCAAGGAAATATGCGCCAAAAAGGATTACGGGCGTTACGGCAATCCCGACAGCACAATGAATGTTTGTTTCATTACCAACAACGATATTACAGGCGGCAATTCTGGCAGTCCAGTCATCAATGCCAAAGGCGAACTCATCGGCCTTGCCTTCGACGGCAACTGGGAGGCAATGAGCGGCGATATTGCTTATGAGGCTGAACTTCAGCGCTGCATTGCAGTTGATATACGTTACGTCCTGCTTATGATTGACAAATTTGCTGGTGCGCAAAACATTATCGACGAGTTGACGTTGGTGGAATAGGCGTGGTTTTTTCAGTGTCATCACGAATTCCAGTCACATTTGCTGTTGCACTTATTTCTCAAATATTTGTAGAATTCTATCAAGTATTTGTGTGTCAGATATTTTATTGTCTATTTTTCTTTTTGTGACTAAAAAAAACGAATAATTTTAGTTTAGATGCATAACTAATCAAATTAGTTATTATATTTGTGCATATTTATCGAAACGATACAATTTTCAAAATATGAGGCTTAAGAAAAATCAAACAGCGAATGTGAAAAACGAACCAGTTTACAAGCGTCTTACAAAGAAGGAAGAAATAATAATGAACTGGTTTTGGGAAAAAGGCCCATTGTACATAAAGGAACTGCAGGATTTCTATCCCGATCCAAAACCACACTTCAATACGCTGTCGACACAAGTGCGTACGCTTGAAGCCAATGGATTCGTATCGCACAATTTGGTCAACAACTCGTTTCAGTATTATGCGGCTGTCGACCGCAGTCAGTTCAGCGAGATGAGCCTCGACAACCTGATAGGCAAATGTTTCGGCAAATCGTACCTGAACGTAGTGTCGACATTTGTCAAGGAGGAGAAAATAACGATAGACGATCTCAAGGGCCTTATTGATGAAATAGAAAAAGGTAAAGAAGTTTAGCAAGATATATTCAACAATCGCAATACTCAATCAGATATGCTCGAATTCATTATATATCAAATAAAGGTGGCCGCAATTCTGCTGGCATTCTACCTTTTGTATCGTGCGCTGATGGGCAAGGAGACATTCCACCGTCTAAACCGCCTGTTGCTGCTTGGCATAATGGCGCTTTCGTTCACATTGCCTCTATGCGTCCTTACATTCCACAAGGAAATGCCTTTTGCAGAGCCTGCCGAAAGCGAAACGGCATTTGTTGAAAATGGCAACTGGGATGTTGCAGGCAATGCGCCAAGCGCCATCGAGTCCGCAATCAGTCAGGAATTCGGTGCTGGTAATGTCAGCATTGTTGATTTGCTTGGCTTGGAAGAATCGTCAGTTCCAGGAACAGGCAGCGAGGTGCAAGCAGTTGGCGTGCAATCTGCCAATTTCAATATAAGGGATTATTTGCTCCCTGTCGGAATATGCTTGCTGGTTGCAGCGTGGCTGACAGGCGTGCTTTACAGGCTGATACGCCTGCTTATGTCGGTCGTTTCGGTATGGAAGACAATCCGTTGCGGACGTTTGGAGGCTCAAATCAACGGTGTCAGAATTGTCATTGCAAGTCGGAAACTGTCGCCGTTCAGTTGGATGAATACAATTGTAATTTCAGAAAGCGATTACCGTTCAGAACGAGGCCAGGTGATGATTGACCACGAAATGGCGCACATAATGCATCGTCATTCGCTCGATATCTTGCTGACCGATATTCTTATGTCGATGCAATGGTTCAATCCAGTGTCGCGGCTGTTGCGCGCATCATTGCAGGAAGTGCACGAGTTTCAGGCCGACAATGCCGTGCTCAATCACGGATTCGACGCAAAATCCTATCAGTATATGATTCTGGGTGAAGCAATGGCAATGAATGGCTATTGCATAACCAACAACTTCAATATGAAGAATCTTTCGGACCGCATAAAAATGATGAACCGAAAGGAATCTCCCATAGCCAGGTCGCTAAAGTCGCTGTTTGTGCCGTTACTTACAATCTGCATTCTTATGGCAACGGCTGTAACTGTCTACGACTGTGCTCCTGCAGCCAATGCAGCCACTGTAAGCAACGATTCCGTAGTATCCCTGCTTGACAGCACCTCGGTAATTGAAGGCAGAGTGACTGCAGGACTCCGCTTTGTGGGGTATATGGCCTATGTCTACGACAAAAGTTTTGAAAAAGTGGAAAAAACCGTCAGAATAATGGTCGATGACCACAAAAATTTCAGGAAGGTATTC
>CALCFP010000353.1 GCA_937900725.1 uncultured Bacteroidota bacterium
CAGCCTTGCTCTTCACCGTTATTCTTCGGTGCTGAATAGCTACATCACTCCAAACATCATTGAGGAACGCCAGCTCAATGTGGCTTCTATGGATGTATTCTCTCGCTTGATGATGGACCGTATAATTTTCCTTGGTGTCCCAATTGACGAGGATGTGGCCAACATTATACAGGCGCAGCTTTTGTTCCTTGAGTCAACCGACAGCGACAAGGATATTTCAATCTATCTTAATTCACCTGGTGGCGAGGTGTATGCAGGTTTGGGCATTTACGACACAATGCAGCTTGTATCGCCCGATGTCTGCACAATATGCACGGGAATGGCCGCTTCAATGGCCGCAGTGCTGATGTGCGCAGGAGCAAAGGGCAAGCGTTCAGCACTGCCTCACTCTCGCATAATGATTCATCAGCCAATGGGCGGCGCTCAAGGCCAGGCTTCTGAAATCGAGATTACCGCACGTGAAATCCTGAAGTTGCGTGACGAACTCTATACTATCATCGCAACACATTCGGGCAACGATTTCGAGCGAATCAAGAAGGATTCGGACCGCGACTATTGGATGACCGCTGCCGAGGCAAAGGAATACGGAATGATAGATGAAATTCTTGAACCAAAGAAAAGAAAGTAAATTTCATAACGCTTAATGTAAAATAGATTTTCGGCTCGGTCGGGAATCTATTTTGCTTTTTATTATTGATAATAATTTAATATTCAACACATTGAAAGATAATTCGACAATCGACAGATGCTCGTTTTGTGGACGAACCCGCAAAGAGGCTAATTTACTTATAGCAGGCGCCAACGGCTTTATTTGCGACGCTTGCGCGGAACAGGCATTCAAAATTGTGAAGGAGGAGACAAAACGTGCGTCACAGTTCAACTTGTCGGATGTCAAATTGCTGAAGCCTATAGAGATAAAGGCGTTTCTCGATCAATATGTAATAGGTCAGGATGATGCCAAAAAATACCTTTCGGTGGCTGTTTACAACCATTACAAGCGTTTGGCGCAAAGCAATTCGGGCGATGATGTTGAAATAGAGAAGTCGAACATTGTTCTTGTAGGTGAGACGGGAACGGGCAAGACATTGCTTGCAAGGTCGATAGCCAAGATGCTCAACGTGCCGTTCACCATTGTCGATGCTACGGTGTTGACCGAGGCAGGCTATGTTGGCGAGGATATCGAGAGCATTCTGACTCGTCTGCTTCAGGAGGCCGATTACGACGTGCCTTCTGCCGAGCGCGGAATTGTCTTCATCGACGAGATTGACAAGATTGCACGCAAGGGTGACAATCCGTCAATAACCCGCGACGTGAGTGGCGAGGGTGTTCAGCAAGGCTTGCTCAAGTTGCTCGAGGGCTCGGTGGTGAATGTACCGCCACAAGGCGGACGCAAGCACCCTGACCAGAAAATGATTCCTGTCGATACCAAAAACATCCTGTTCATCTGCGGAGGCGCATTTGACGGCATCGACAAGAAGATTGCACAACGTCTGAACACACAAGTTGTCGGCTACGGCAACAGTGCAAAAACGGCGCAGATTGACCGCAAGAATATGATGCAGTACGTGTCGCCACAAGACTTGAAGTCGTTTGGACTTATTCCTGAAATAATTGGCCGTCTGCCCGTGCTTACATATCTCAATCCGTTGGACAGAAAGGCATTGCGCAGTATCTTGACCGAACCTAAAAACGCCATTGTCAAGCAATATGTCAAACTGTTTGAAATGGACGGCATAAAATTGTCGTTCGACGAGAAGACATTCGACTTCATTGTCGACAAGGCAATAGAGTTCAAGTTGGGTGCCCGCGGACTTCGCTCCATCTGCGAGATAATTATGGGCGATGCTATGTACGAACTTCCTTCGAAAGACGAAAAGGAGTTCAAGGTCACGCTCAAGTACGCTAAGGAGATGGGAACCGGGACGATTCTCGTCAACCTCAGAGGCCGCGGCGATAAGGATCTCGACTACGTCATAGAGAACTGGGGAACA
>CALCFP010000354.1 GCA_937900725.1 uncultured Bacteroidota bacterium
CAACGTGCACTCGAGCAAATTGAAAAAGGAGGCATACTGTTTACATTCTCATGTTCGCAAGCCGTCAGCAAGGAAGATTTCCGCAAGGCTGTATTTGCCGCTTCAGTCAATGCCAAGCGTAATGTGCGCATTTTGCATCAGTTGTCGCAGCCAATAGACCACCCTATTGGAATGTTTCATCCTGAAAGCGAGTATCTCAAGGGATTGGTGCTTTATGTCGAGTAAGATTTATAGCCCGACAACCTTTTTTACTGCGTTTAGCCCGTTTTGCATTCTGGTGTCACCTTTGCCTTCGATTAAAACGTAAGGCAAGTTGAATAGTTTCAGTTCGTTAATGTAGATGTCCGATAATTTTTCGCGCATTGGTCCGCCATTCTCGCGTGTTGAATCGGCTACCCACGGAATGTCGGTTTTGCAAAACAGGTGCATTGTCGCAGGGTGCTCTATTATTGCGTTTGCAATCCATTTTGGGCATTTTTTGTAAACCACATCAAGCCAAACCTTTGTAATTATCAGGTCGGTATCGAAAAGCACCACTTCATGTCCTGCGTTGGCAATGGTTGTAAATTCATCATATTGCATATGGGCGAGTTCGACAACGTCGTTGTATGTGTAAGGTCTGCCCAATTGTTCCACAAACTTGCGTGGCAGTTCGGGAACCCAAGGAATGTTGAGTTTCGTGGCGATGTATCGGCACATTTCGGTTTTGCCTGTCGATTCGGCCCCAGTGGCGACTATTATTTTTGTGTTTCCCATTTTTTACGCCATTCAAGATATCCCACAACAGCCATTACAGTGTATATGACATAAAGCATTGCAGTTAGTTGCATATCTCTGTTGAAATACAATGCAACCGAAACGGCATCTGCCACAATGAAAATCAGCCAGTATTCAATCATCTTTCGAGTCAGCATCCAGGTGGCGGTAATAGCCAATGCGGTTGTGAATGCGTCGCCAACAGGAACGGGCGAGTCGGTAAAGACTGACAGGATCCAGTACAGTACACCCCAAATCAATACTGTTACAATGATAATCGGCGCCCATTGCCTGAACGTTGTCTTGCAAATTGCGAGAGCCTTCCCATTCTGAGATTTGTGTGAAATCCAGATTTTCAATCCGTAAATACTGATGACAAGATAGTATGCCTGCAATCCCATGTCGGCATAGAACTTGTTGATGAAGTAGATTGCCATGTAGATAGCCGATGACACCGCACCAAGTACCCAAAGCCATGCATTTTGCTTGATTGATAGAATCAGGTAGGCGACGGTTGTGGCAACGCCAAACAATTCCAGCCAGTTTTGTGAAATCCAGTTTATCACCTTGACACTTTCGCAGGATTTAGTTTGGATTTGTAAAGATTGTCATCCTTTATCACGTTGACGGCCTCGTTGAAAATCGGGTCTGTACTGTTGATAATCTGGTAAAACTCGCCTGAATCGAACAAGTCGCGCGCTATTGACGCTTTCAGGTTTGTGCGCATATGCTCTTTACTCCGGATGAACTCATCCTCTTTGAATTCAAGTTTCTCTTTTGTGGCAAAGTCGGTGAGTTCTTTCAGAAAATCGTCAGTGATGACGAATTCTTCACTGAACGACTTGAAGCCGGCCTCGGTTTTAGTCGATTTGTACTTTTTCTCAAGTTCTGAACGATTGTTGTCAATGTAGTTGAGAACGAATTTGTTAAAAATGCCTTTCCTGACCATTGCGGAGTAATACTTCGTATAGTATGAAGTGTCGATAGGCACGAAAATGTCAGGCATTATGCCACCACCACCATAAACCAACCTTTCGTTCTTTAGTGTGTAGAATTTTTCAGAAGTAGGAAGGTGAATGGAATCGGCATTGTTCAACTCGCCGTTGTTGTATCGGTCAATGAAGTCTTTCTCATACTCGTCAACGCCGTTATTGTATGGGCGTTGTATGCAACGGCCTGTTGGAGTGTAATAGCGTGCCACGGTCAGCCGCATCATGGATCCGTCATTCAGTGCGAACTGGTTTTGTACCAATCCCTTGCCGAAAGTGCGCCGGCCCACAATCACGGCACGGTCCCAATCTTGAAGCGCGCCTGATACGATTTCGCTTGCCGATGCTGAACTTTCATTGACCATTACAATCACTTTCCCGTATTCATCTTTCGAGTGCCCGTATGCTGTGTAGTTCTGTTTGGACATTTTCGTGCCCTTTGTGAACACCACCATCTGTCCGTTTTCAAGAAATTGGCTGGCAAGGTCGAACCCGGCGCTCAAATACCCGCCACCATTGTCTGTCAAATCAACGATGAGGTCTTTCATTCCTTGCTTGCGCAGTTTGCTTATTGCGGTGTTGAACTCTTCAGTGGTGGTGGCCGCAAATTTGTTGATTTTTATGTAGCCTATGCCTGCTTTCACATCAACCATATATGCGGCATCTACACTATAGATTGGAATTTTGTCGCGAGTGATTCTGAAATCGATAAGCTCACTTTCGTTGTGGCGTCGAACCTTTACATTCACTACAGTGCCTTTTTTGCCACGCAGTTTCTTTTGAACCATCTGGTTCTACTACTGGTTCTGGCTCATTTGATCCATTAATTTTAAAGTCGGTAAGGAACCAATAGTTAGATGCATTAAGGGCTTCACCATAATCTTCTTTTTGTGCATGTACAAATTTTAAGGTTT
>CALCFP010000355.1 GCA_937900725.1 uncultured Bacteroidota bacterium
TCTACCACATCTGTAGGAACATCGCCATCGTAATATTTCAATGTTACATTTACCCCACTTACGTTTTCCATTATGGTTGGCCAATAACGTTGCAAATCGGTAGGATTGCCTGAGCCACTGACAGGCGCTTCGGCAAAGCCTATTTTCCCTGTACCACCACTGACTGTTGCCGTATTGACAGTAACCATATTATAAGTTGTACCCGTACCGATAGGGAATTTTAAATTAGTAAAATCAGCACTGTTATTGCATTGGAAGATAAGTTTGCCTGTATTGGCTGTGCCGTTGCAAACGAACATATGGGTATTCGAGTATGTCGTATTTGAAATATTATTAGGGTTGACAGTAAAGTTGTAGGTTTCTAAGTTGATGTTGCCATCAGGCCAAGTCAAGGTTCCGTTAACGATGACATCGCCATATAGGGATTTAGCGCCTTTAGCACTTGCAAAACTTAGATTGTTGTAGGTACCTTTTATTATTGACTGCGATGAATTATATGTAACAGTTCCAGCCGAAGCATTTATTGTGGCATTTTCAGGGTTACTTATACCATTAAAACTAATGTTGTGTGAAGTAGAAAACACAGTACCAAAAGTATTACTGAAATATGCAGAAGTTATTGTAATATCACCACATAAATTATAATAACCCGTAGAAGTCAATGAAGAAGAAAAATATAATTTATTGTAAGTCCCCTGAATTATATTTTGAGCGTTTAAGCCAATATATACAGAACCATTCACATTCAATGTACCTCCACAAGCAATCGCTCCTTGCAAATTCAATGTGTTGCCTGCTCCATTGAAATTCCACGTTGCATTAGAATTTACCGAAAGTTGTCCATTAACATCAATCGAACCATTTGATGTATATGTTTTTCCCGCAATTAACGATAAGTTATTATACTTAAGAGCACCTACCACCGTTGATTTAGCACCTGTATAAATTACTGTACCATATTTTGATGCGCCACCGCCTCCGCTTGTACTAGTTATTCCACCACCAATTATAGTACCATCAACATTCAAAGTACCGTTACCTGAGAACAAAATATAGTTGCGCTTGGGAGCGTTTTCAGTCATTGTAATGCTACCTTTAACTTCAACACTGGCATTATCTTGAATTTCTATATAACTATCATAATCATCTCCATTGGTATTTTTGAACACAACGTTATTAACAATCAATTTACCACCATTTTCAACCTTGACATATTTTCTTCTGTTATTATTATTACTTGTTGGAGATTCAATTGTCAATGTTCCAGTCACTGTCAATGTTGCATTTTTAGGAATGGTAATATACGATGCTCTATTACCTGATTTTATAGTAACATTAACATAACTCTCATTTCCGTTAATGGTTCTATTATTATCGTTATTAATAGTCAAATCCGCTCCCCACGCATCATTACCTCCGACAAAGAGAAATGCGAGCAAAAGCGCAACGCATTTAAGCATTGTCCTAATGCCGTTTATACTGAATAGACAATTGGATTGGTTTTTGCCCCAATAGGCCCCAGTGGTTGTGTTTAGAGTTTTCATAATATTGCAATTTATGTTGTTATCTATATATACGTTTGGAGACGAAAAAAGTTTACTGAAAATCACTCTTTTATTATCTATTTTACGATAGAAGTTTTGCAATTACCCCATTATCCAAAGTTACAAATTGCCGAATTTGATACCTAGGTATTATTTGAAAACGAAGTGTGTTTATCCCTTTATTTGACAAACAGCGACGCCTGCAACACCAACCATCAATTTTTTGGGACAAAAAAAAGAGAGACACTTTCGCATCTCTCTTTAGGGAATTTCTATTAATTCCCCGATTTAAATATTTTTAGAATACGTGGTATTCTTCAATCTTTTGTGTGCTTTTGAATTTTAGTCGTCATCTTGCAGACCATCACTCAGTCACAGTGCCCGCACTGCTCCTTCGCTCAAATCATCAATCTGCCTGACAAAATCTTCAAAATCACTATAAAGCAATTTATAGCCCCCCTTTATTGCAAACAAATAACCTGACGATTACTTGTCAATACCTTCAATGGTCTTAATCTTGCCGTTGGCGTCGAACTCAAGTTCGCACACCTTCAGGCTACGCAACCACGATTTGCCACCTGATGGCACGCTGTCGTGATGGAACAGATACCATTTGCCCTCATATTGGATAATAGCGTGGTGCGTTGTCCAACCGACAACAGGTGTGAGAATCACTCCCTGATATGTGAACGGGCCATAAACATTGTCGCCAACTGCATAGCAGAGCAGATGGCTGTCGCCTGTAGAATATGTGAAATAGTACTTGCCATCCTTGACAAAAGTCCAACTTGCCTCAAAGAAGCGGTGTGGATCGTCGGCCTTGAGCGGGTTGCCATTCTCGTCGACAACGACAATTGGACGCGGAGCCTCAGCGTAGTTCAAGCCGTCTTTTGTAAGGCGGACACAACGCGAAGGAAGCGCATCCTGTTTTCCTTCAGGTAGATATGGTGTTTCAAGATGGATATTGTCCTTGTAGCGTTGAAGTTGACCGCCCCAAAGTCCGCCAAAATAGACGTAAACCTCGCCATCGGCAGGATTCTTGAATGCGCACATATCGATGCTGTACGAACCAGGGACAGGTGCGTTTTGAGGGATGAACGGACCTTCAGGATTGTCGGCAATGGCTGTTCCCCAATGGAAAACGTCGCAACGGTCCTTCAGAGGGAAATACATAATGTAACGCTTAACCTTCTTGCTGAATCCCATTCCTTGCGACTGTTCCTCGGCATTAGTAGGCACTTCCATCTCATACTCCTGCACATCGCAGTCCCACAACTGACGGCCTGCCCAAGGAATATCCTCCTGACGCAGAACGCAACCACAGTCAACGACCTTGCCAGTCATTGGGTCGCCATCGATGCGAAGCACGTGGTAGTCTTTCATAATATATTGGTCACCATTGTCGTTCTCGACATTTGATGCTTCCCAGTCGTGCGATGGGTAAATGTAGATTTTGCCATTGAAGATGTGAACCGAAGGATCGGCCATATAATCTTCAGGGAAAAGATAACGTTTAGTAGTCATAGTATTAAAAGTTTAATGTTGATGGTTCAATATTGACGTATAAAATCCATTTCAAAATCATTTCGTTTCTTTGGCCAGTTTGACAATTGCGTCCACAAGCGGTTTAGGCTGATAGTTGCGGTCGAATGCCAGCGGATAGTCGGTTCTGCCAGGCATAGGCCAGCCGTTTTTCCAACTGTCGCCGTCGGCAACGCCCCAGAATGTGACACGGTCGATGACATCAGCGTGACGCAGGAAGATTTTGAACAGTTTTAAATGCTGTTGATAAAAAATCGCAAAAAGTATTGGCTTT
>CALCFP010000356.1 GCA_937900725.1 uncultured Bacteroidota bacterium
CTAATTGAAAGACAAGTCTTTCAAGAGGTACCGAGCGGATTCGAACCGCTGTACCAGGTTTTGCAGACCTGTGCCTAAGCCTCTCGGCCACGGTACCATAAGAGCGATGCAAATTTATTAAAATTGTTTTAGTTACAAACTATGTTACTAAAATAAATTAAATTTGCTATGTATCAGGCAAATGTGCGCTCCAAAATCACACTTGCCGACCCTACTTTGCCTCCCAAAGGCGGGTTTATCTTCGATATTTTCACCTTCGCAGATGCCAAATTCGTCATTTTTTTTGCCAAGGATGTCAAAATCCGGTCAGCCACATTCTCGAGCAAATGCGACTTTATCTCCATTTGTTCCTTGACAACCTGATATGCCACAAGGTAATTGGCTGAATCGGCGACATTGTCGGTGGCGGCGGCCTTTGTGCAGTCGGCAACCATGGTGAGGTTTACAATAAACTTGTTCCCGACTACCTGTTCCTCTTTGTAGCAGCCGTGAAAAGCGTAAAACTCCATATTCTCCAATTCAATTGTTCCCATTCCTTGTTTTAATCAAACACGGCTTTTTGTGTTACAATTTTTGTGCCAAACTGATTCTTGTTTGTTTTTTTATTAACCGTATGCTCATTCAATGGTTTTGTCAATCATTATTCAGGTCCCCATACAACACGTGTTTGACATTTCGCTTTAGCATAATAAAAATTCCCTGACTGCTGTTTTTGCCAAACGATAGTTGCAGATAAAGCAAGTTCACAACTCGCCAACTATTTTACTTCAAATTCAATCGCCAAATGAAAACTTTTTGAGGACTTTACAGAACTGACAAAAACAACGACGTGCTTTTGTCGGCTTTTCACGCTTTCTTACCTAGTACTTATGAATTTATTTTGTCGGTTGCCAATTTCTTGCAAGTCGTCAACATCATTCGCCTGCAAGGTCCTGGCTACAATCAGGTCAGTATTAATTAATCGTCCAACTTATTGCTTTGTTTTTTGTTTCGATGAAAAGAAGGAAGTGCAGGCATCAGCGCCGAATGCTTTTTATATTCAAGGGAAAAACATCAGCAACTTTTTTATATGTATTGTTTTGCTTCAGACTTAAAAGCACTAAATTTGTGCGGATTTTTGGACGGTTGCACCACCATTTACAGCAATATTGTCCTATCAACTTTGACACACTTAATAATAATGAAGCGTTATCCTATAGCCGTATTCCTGACATTAGTAATTACATCGCTTTATTCTGGCGCGTGCAGTTACCGCAATGCTGAAAACAAAATATCTGAAGATGCCAATAACGCCCTGAAACTGACACTTGCCGAAATGCCACAAGACGTTGTCAGCGCAGATACTATCCGTTGCTACAGAAACCACCTGAAAATTGCCGAACTGAAGGACACTGCTTGCATTGCTATGAGAACTGTACGCAAAGGCGACAGGCAGGAAACCGAAATGGTGGCAGACGCAAATTGCAGTTTTATAACGGTTTTCAAACTTTCTGACCAAAAGGCGTCGAGTGCTATTTTGTTTGCTGGCTTGTTGTGGATTTTCGGAAGCATCTGGCATATGCGAAAGTACAAGCCTGAATTGCTGTCGAAAGGCCTGGCATACGGAAACATAATCTTTGCCAACAACAAATTTATGACTGCAAACGGCCAGCAAATACGCCTTACACCAATGCAACACTCGCTACTTGAAATGTTTCTGGTATCGGAAAGCCACTCGCTTACAAAGCAGGAAATCTGCGACCGCCTTTGGCCTAAAAAACCTGATGCCAACGACACCCTTTACACGCTAATCCGTCGGCTCAAACCGATTATTGAATCAAACAGCAACTTGAAAATAGAGTCTGACAGGGGCGAAGGATATTCACTGGAAATCAAATAATTAGATTTGTGTCAGATTCTTGACAGGCAAATGTCAGGGAAATGTCAGCCAAGAAAATTGGCTATTTCTGCGCCATAGTACTTTTTTGCGCCAAAATTGAATTTGACGCAAATGAAACGCATTGTTTTTTCCACACTTGTCTTTTTCTCTTCTTGCATTCTGTATGCTCAAGAAGATTTGTCAGTAACCGTTGAAGAGGTAACCGTCAAGAGTTCCAAAGTTGTCAGCAAGGCCGACTGTCAAACCATTTATCCCACCGCCGTTCAGAAAGAATCATCGGACAACGGATACAGTTTTCTGCAAAAACTGTCATTGCCGAATATAAGAATAGAAGATGCATCGCACTCTGTCACTGCCATCGACAATAGAGGTTATGTGCAGTTGAGAATAAACGGAATAATAGTGGGCAAATCAGAAATGGTGTCGCTGAATCCGATGCTAATCAGCAAAATAGATTTTATCGACAACCCTGGCTTGAAATATGGCGATGATGTTGCCTACGTCATAAACATTATAACTGCCCGTGACGAAAACGGCTATGCCATAGGTGCCGAACTGACGCCAACACTCACATCGAAGCAAGGTGACGGTACGGCTTACGGGAAATGGAATGTCGGGAACAGCGAGTTTTCGCTCTCATACGGTTTCAGTGGCCAAAAACTGAAGGGAAGCAGTGAAGCCGAAACAGCCGAATACATACTCAACGACGGCTCAACACATTTGATTGCGCGGGACGATTTAATGACTCTCAGTAAAAGCCGTCAGCACGACATTTCGCTTACCTACAATTTCACGGATTCAGCCACACAGGTTTTTCAGATATCGTTGAGCGAGTCTGCTGAAAATGTGCCTGACGACATAAGCATAAAAAGAATAACCGAAGGCGACAGTTGCTACACAGCCACCAAAAAGGAAAAAAGCAAAAGCCATTCGCCTGTTGCCGACATTTACTTCTTCCGCCAGATTACACCTCGGCAATCGGTCTCCGCAAATGTGGTTGAAACATATATAAATACAAGTGAGTCATATTTTTATGATGAAGGCAAGGCGTATCATGACAACGTGAAAGGCAAAACTGTCTCAACATTATCAGAAGTGATATATGAAAACAAACTGAACCCGTTTGCTTTTTCATTGGGGCTCAACTATAGGCACAAACACACCAAAAACAGTTATTCAGGTGACGCCAGCGCTTTGACGGAAATGGGTCAAAATTACCTGTATGCGTTTGGCGAGATAAAAGGCATTATCAAAAACTTCAGATACTCGGTCGGCGCAGGTGCGAGTCATATTCATTATAACCAGAACGAACACAACTACAACTATTGGACATTCAGGCCTAAAGCAACATTCACGTATAATTTTGCCAGCAAGTGGCAGTTGAGTTATTTTTACCAAATGTGCGAAAAAGTATCGCGGATAGCAATGGTGAGCGAAGCGACTATACGCACAAACAGTATGGAACTGAAGAAAGGCAATCCTGACCTGAAACCTTCGCACGACACGGAACACCAATTAAGATTGCTGTATAACGGCATCCGCTTGCAGGCATCGGCAGAATGCTATTTCAAGCAATGCGACAAGCCCAATATGGCCCTTTATGAACGCACTCCCGACAATCAATTCGTTTATACACAAATCAATCAGAAAGAAATAGACGTGTTGCACGCAATGGCTTATGCAAATTGCTGGCTGATGCCCGAAAAACTGCAGATTTCAGCATACGGG
>CALCFP010000357.1 GCA_937900725.1 uncultured Bacteroidota bacterium
ACGCTCTTCGGCATGCGCTTCCTGAACTCGTCGACAGTGAGAAAATGGTAATCTACGCCGTCTTTTTCCTGTCCGCGAGGTGCGCGACTGCAGGCCGATACCGAGAATTCCAGTTTCAGCCCTTTCGATAGCAGGTGCTTTACAATGGTTGTCTTGCCCGAGCCTGACGGTGCTGAAAAAATGACAATTTTCCCTTCCTTCATTTTACAGAATGTTAAGTGATTGCTCCTTTATTTTCTCCAGTTCGTCCTTCATACAAACCACTAGTTTCTGCATTTCGGAGTCGTTGGCCTTTGAGCCCAAAGTGTTGATTTCGCGACCCATTTCCTGCGCAATGAAACCGAGTTGTCGTCCAGTTGCGTCGCCATTCATTGTGTCGAGGAAGTACTTGCAGTGATTGGCAAGGCGCACCTTCTCTTCAGTGATGTCGAGTTTCTCGATGTAGAAGATCATTTCCTGCTCAAGGCGGTCCATATTGATGTTCTCGAGTTTGATGAACTCGTTGAGGTCGCCCTTGATGCGTTCCTTTATGCGGTCGATGCGTGGGCGCTCGTATGTGGGCACTTGCGCAAGATATTCCTGAATCTTGTATATGTGGTCGGCAATGTCTTTTGCCAATGCCTTGCCTTCCTGCTTGCGGAATGCGACAAGTTGGTCCAATGCATCTTCTATCGATTTTCTGATAGTTGACCATTCATTGTCGTCAAGTTCTTCGTGGTCGGTTTTCAGCACGTCGGGTAGGCGCATTATCGTTCCCAGAAGGTCGGCCGATGCAGGCAGGCCGAGTTCGTCGGCAATCTTGCTCAGTTGGCTGTAGTACGATTTTACGACGTCGGCATTGATTGTCGATGCCGATTCCACATCGTTCAGTTCGGAGTACATCGAGAAATCGACTTTGCCACGCAACAGTTTGTCTGATATCAGGTTGCGTATTTCCATTTCTTTCTCGCGATAGAAATTTGGAATACGGCTGTTCAAGTCGAGTTGCTTGCTGTTCAAACTTTTTACTTCAATGGTCAGTTTCTTGTTACTCAATTCGCAAGTTGCTTTCCCGAATCCTGTCATTGACAATAACATAACTTCAGTATTTATGGTTTTTTATTATTTCGATAGATATTTCAATCCTTTGGCGACTATCACCAAATCGATGTAAAGTTGGTAATCTTTTGCGTATAGCAAGTCTATTTTTTCGCATTGTTCGAGCGAAGCGTCAGGTCCATAGTTTATAAGTGCCTGATTCAAAACTCCTTTTCTGATTTTTGGGAGAACGGGGTTTTTGCTTCTGCCTGAAAAACCCACCCACGACATTTGTCCGAACATTACCCTGAAAATGTTGCAGTAAAGCCTTGCGGGCGCTTTGCACACAAACCACAATATTGGCGATGTCACCAGCAATGCGAGCGACATCAGTATGTCGAAGGTGCGCTTGTTGCGTATGTTTTGGGGCTTCACAATGGTGTTGAAATCCACGGTGTACAGGTCGCCTGCGGTGTCGATGGAATTACTTCCGATTATCGACAGGCTTTCGGGTGGCGCAATCTTGAAATGTACAGTGTCGCCGTCGAGTTGTAGCATTTGCTCAATTATCTGCTGTGCGGTCATATTTGCCGAACAGAAAATTAATTCGTTTATCTTGTTGATTTTCACTATTTCAGATATTTGTCCGATGTTGCCTATTGCTTTGCGTTCGGTGTCGGCTTGCGGACTGATGAACCCTGCGTATTGGTATTTCAGTGTCGATTGGTTGAGCACGTCGACCACGCGTTCGGCTTCTTCTTGAGTGCCTACGACCGCAATGTGCGATTTCTGCCCAATGTCGAAACTGAAACGTGTTGGCCAAATGTAGTTTATTGCTATTCTTAAAATGTTGACTGCCAGTAGGCTGAATGCTGTTCCTAGCATTATCATAGCGCGTGAGAATCGGAATTCTTCAGGCAACAGTGCGTATCCTACCAATATTATCAATGTGCCAATGGCAATTCCGCGGGTTACGCAGAATGGTTTGGCTTTGTTTTCGTATCCACCTGAATAATAGATTGATAGAATCCAAATCAGGACGTAGGTCGGGGCCACGATTGTGAAAAATTCCTTCGGGAAATGCCCGCCTTCAAATATGTATTCTGACCATTTTGTGCTCAAAAGCGCTATTCCTGCATACATTATTGACGCGTCGGCAAGTGGCAGTGCTATTTGCTTGACAAATCGGCTTATCAGTGCAAGGAATGCGCGGAAATAAATGGCGCAGTTGATGACGAACGAGAATATTTTTGCGTTGCGTGCGCTCAGGTTCTTTTGGGCGAATATCGACATCGCATTGTAGAACATCCGCACGTAGTTCACGCTTCCTTTTTTGGTGCTTTCGCCCTTGTAGTGTATTATCCTTGTCTCGGGGAAATAGTAATTCTTGTATCCGCCTTTTATTATTCTGTATGACAGGTCGATGTCTTCGCCGTACATAAAAAAGTCTTCGTCGAGCAGTCCAACCTTGTCGAGTGCCGTTCGGCGCAAAAGCATAAAGGCTCCAGCCAAGACATCAACAGGGTTTGTCTCGTCTTTGCTCAAATGCCCCATATAGTATTGGTTGAACCGTTTCGATTTCGGGAATAGGCTCGACAGCCCGAAAATCTTGTAGAAAGCCACCATTGGCGACGGGAATCCGCGCTTGCTTTCGGGCAGGAAGTTGCCCTT
>CALCFP010000358.1 GCA_937900725.1 uncultured Bacteroidota bacterium
GGCATCTGGTCGAGCAGGATATTGCGGTTTATGTTTGCCAAAAGGACGTCGAACGAGCCACTGATAGCCTCAACGCCACCTTCGAGAACGGTTATTCCGTCAACCTGGTTGCGGGCCACATTCTCAATCGAGTTCTCAACCGACCAATGGTCGATATCGATAGCCGTTGCAGTGGATGCGCCGACCTTTTTTGCAGCTATGGCCAGCACGCCTGTCCCGCAACCCATATCGAGCACGCTCTTGCCTGCAAGGTCGATATCGAAAATCTGCTGAAGCATCAGCGTGGTGGTTGCGTGATGGCCTGTGCCGAACGACATCTTCGGCTCTATGATAATCTCCACCGGATAATTCGGGTCGCACTCGTGAAAAGGCGCACGGATACGGCACTTGTCGAGCACCGTTATAGGCGTGAAACTCTTCTCCCACTCGGCGTTCCAGTTGACATCGGGCATAGGTTTGCTCTCTACGGCAAGCGACTCGAAAATCGCGCGAACAGGCTCAATGGCGGCTTCTGTGGCTTCCTCATCGAAATTCTCGGTAGGAATATATGCCGAAAGACCATCCTTGTTCTCCATAAAACTGTCGTAGCCTATTTCGGCCAGCAAAGCCGTCAGGATGTCCTTGTTGTCGGGTGTTGCCGGCTTAAAAGTCAGTTGAGTTTCAGTATATTGCATAAATCGATATTTTCTCGAAAGTTAACATCTTTAATGTCTTTTCATAAAAAGTTATGATATCAGTTTCTAACACTGTGCGGTTGATTGCTCGGGCGTGAATTGTATACTGGAACATATTGGAGCACAATGAGTTTTGATAATAAAAAAAGCCGATGTCAGAATTTGACATCGGCCCTTTCACTTATTTGTAATCAATTAGAATGCCTTGATAATTCCCATAAAGTCTTCGCACTTCAATGAAGCACCGCCGATAAGACCTCCGTCGATGTCAGGCTTTGCGAACAGTTCAGGAGCGTTTGAAGCCTTGCAAGAACCACCGTAAAGGATTGAAGTGTTTTCAGCAACTTCCTTGCCATATTTTGAAGCAACAACTGAACGGATGTAAGCGTGAATCTCTTCAGCCTGGTCAGAAGTAGCAGTCTTGCCTGTGCCGATAGCCCAGATTGGCTCGTAAGCGATGATGATTTTTGAGAAATCCTCGGCTGACAAGTTGAATACTGAACCTTCAAGTTCTGCCTTTACAACCTCGTTTTGCTTGTTTGCCTCACGTTCTGCAAGACTTTCGCCGATGCAGAAGATGACCTTCAAGCCGTTTGCAAGTGCCAATTGCACTTTTTCCTTCAAAATCTCTGGAGTTTCCTTGTAGTACTCACGACGTTCAGAGTGGCCAAGGATAACATATTCTGCACCTGTCGATTTTACCATTTCTGCAGAAACCTCGCCTGTGAATGCGCCTTTTTCCTTGTCTGCGCAGTTCTCGGCGCCCAAACCGATGATATTGTGGTTGATGACGTCAGAAACCTTTGCAAGGTGAATGAAAGGTGTGCAGATGATAACATCGCAGTTTGGTTTTGCGGTAAGTGCATTGTTCAACTCTGTTGCAAGAGCGATGCCTTCCTGGAGATTCTTGTTCATCTTCCAGTTGCCAGCAACAATTTTCTTTCTCATATTAAAATAATTTAAGTTATTAGTTATCTTATAATTAGCATCAACAATCGGATTGTTTAGCATTGCGCGCAAGTAAGTAAATAGTGGCGAAAAATGCAAGCACTAAAATCAACAGCCACGCATAGAATGACGCTTGTTTTTGCATTTGTAAATCAATGCATTTTGCGAGCAGATTCCCTTTGAAAAAGTCCAACTGCGGAATGTCGCACAAGTTCCATTTGCCGATAATCACGCCATCCTTGACAATCATCAGTCCTGGATTCGAACGGACAATCGTCTTGAGTGTGGTCTCGTCGCAGATGCAGATGTCGTACGACGGGTCGGCATTCTCCCTGAAATCGGCAATCGCATCATCGGTCGATGCGGTCAGCATATAGAACGGATAGCCCTCGCCCTGGCAGAACATCGCTAGACTGTTTATGCTGTCAATCTTCGACAAATCGGATTTTTCAAGG
>CALCFP010000359.1 GCA_937900725.1 uncultured Bacteroidota bacterium
AAGCAATGTATCTACAAAAACATGTGCCGTGGATAATTTCGGATTTGCCAGTGCGTTCGAAGTAGGTTCGCAAGGTTGCAAGTTCTTGAATTTTGGATTTACTTATAGTAGATTGGCCAATTTTGACAGGGATGTTAAGGTTGTAGGCGATAATGGCAGTCACTCAATGTTAGACTATGAGGTTGATTGTTTCAATGATTACATAGATAATGGTAATCTTTTTTACAAGGCGGATTTGTTTTTCTTGAATCCAGAAGGCGATAGATACATTAACGACTATGAAAGTTCGGGTAACTACGGTGCGAACCAGGCTAAACGAATTAAGTCGAAAGGTCATATGAATGAATATGCTTTTACATTGGGAACCAATTTCAATGATGCATTGTATATCGGTGGCTCTGTAAACATTACGCATGTGGATTATTCTCAAAACACCACATATGCCGAAATTCCGTTCGATGATAGCGTCATAAGTCTTGATAGGTTTTCGACATATGATGAATTCACAACTTCAGGAAATGCGGTGAATGTCAAGTTTGGTGTCATTTATTGGCTCACGGAGAATGTGAGGTTAGGAGTAGCATTGCATTCGCCGGTAATCTTCTCAATGTACGATGATTATTATGACGAGGTAGAATCTCGTGTTTGGTATAATGAAGATGGAGAAGATTATATCAGTAAGAAAAATCAGCATGTTAGTGGTTCATGCGATTGGAAACTTAATATTCCTGCAAAGTTCATCGGAAGTGCCGCTGTTGTATTCAATGGAGTCGGAATGATTGATATTGACTGTGAAGTGATGAACTATTCTTCGTTAAGCCTTGACAACCAATCATCAAGCAGTAACGATTATGATGCTGCCAACGATGCGATTTCCGATATGTACCGTACGACAGTAAACTTGCGGGCCGGAGGTGAACTTTCGTTTGGGCCGCTGGCCTTGCGTTGCGGATTGGGGTATTATGGCAGTCCTTATAAGGACAAGTTTGAGAACTCTGATGCTAATACTCTGGTTTACAGTGCTGGTTTAGGGTTGCGTAACGAGTTCATATATCTTGATCTTGGTTATAGCCGAAGCACCAAAAATGAGACTTACTATCTGTATGGCTATGACGACAGTGCTTCATCGCTGAAAAACAAGAATGGTAATTTTACGGCTACATTAGGTTTGAAGTTCTAGTAAGAAAGAGGCTGGCAGGCCTCTTTCTTATTTTTTATAAAGACAATCACGTTTTCATCTTTTTCTTTTTGGCGGCAGGAAATAATACGTTGTTGAGTATGAGCCTGTATCCAGGCGAGTTGGGGTGCATTTCCATTTTGGTCGGTTTGTCGCCTACAAAATGTTGGTAATCTTCGGGGTCGTGACCGCCGTAGAAAGTCCATGTGCCGTTGCCGAATTCACCGTGAATGTAGCGTGCTTCTCCTGCGGCTTTGTTCTCGCCCATAACTAGAACGTTGGGTTTTAGTATCTTTGAATTGTATGCCGTGGTTTGCCCCATGAAACCGCGTATGGTAGTTTCGTGGTTTTGGCAAAGCATTGTAGGCACTTGGTCCCATTTTGCCGAAAATTCAAATAGTGTGAAGTAGTCATTTTCTGCCGACACTTTGCGTGTTGTCGTTACATCGATGTCTGAATATTCGTAAACAAGCGGGTTCTTTTCTAGTTTGAAATCTTGAAACGCAAATGTATTGTTGAAGTCAAGCTTTTCCTGAGCCTGAGGGTCCATGCCGTCGCCGTCATACATATATTCACAAATGTCAGTGTTGGCGGCGGCAAGTGCCACGTCGTATGAGTCGGTGGCCGAACACATTGCAAAAAGAAATCCGCCATTTCCTACATATTGTTTTATGCTTTGTGCTACAAACAGTTTGAGTTCCGACACTTTGTTGAATCCCATTCAGGAACGAATGCGGAAACGCCTCTCTTTTCGTATGCTGCTGCACCGAGTTCGAACTGGCCGTCTGCGCAATCCTTGAATGCTGAAACTGGAAGTGAATCACCGTCCATAAGGGCGATTGGGTTCATCAGTTTCTCAACCATTGCTACAGTCTTTCGAACCCCCATGCGTTTGGCTGTGAGGCAGGCCAGGATATTTGTTTCCGTCTCGGGTGTAAGGGCGCAAAAGGCTTGG
>CALCFP010000360.1 GCA_937900725.1 uncultured Bacteroidota bacterium
AAGCAAAGGCTACAATGCTGAATTCAACGATGTCTTGACAAAGATGGGCAACATTGAGAGCATTGAAGTTGTAAGCCAGAAGGTTGAGGAAACAGTCGCATTTATGGTTCAAACCAGCGAATTCTACATTCCGTTCGGCAACAACATCGACGTTGAGGCCGAAGTGGAAAAACTCACTGCCGACCGCACATATCTTGAAGGATTCCTTGCCTCTGTAATGAAAAAACTTTCCAACGAGAAGTTTGTAAACGGGGCACCTGCGGCTGTTGTCGAGAACGAACGAAAGAAGCAGGCCGATGCCGAAGCCAAGATAAAGGCTATCGACGAGCAACTGAAGGCATTGAAGAGGGAACCTATACATTTTCAGCATGAAACGGAATCCGTCATTGCACATCGCAGTGGCGGATTTTTTTGCTAAATGTTTTTTCCTTCATTGTAGATTGACTATCATGTTGTTATGGTTCATTATTTGTTATTAATTTTTATATTTGCACTTGATTTTTATAAAATGTAGTTATGAGAGGAGTAAAACCATTAATGCTGTTGTCTGCTACAATGCTGACAGTCAGCACATTCGCCCAACAAGGCATTTTCTATTACGTAAACACAAATTCTGCATATGTCAACTCAAAGACGGTAGGAGTGATGCACAACGACAATGGATTGGTGGTGTTGAATGAGTGCTCAAATTCGAAGTATGAAAATCCTGCAATTCAAATTATTGAGTTGAATCAAAGTTTCATCAAGACGTCTGAAAACATTGTCAAGGTTGACAATATGGAAAGTGTGAGCGGATTTTCAAAATTGGGCAATGGAAACTATTCCATTTTTGTAAATACCAACACAAATGGCAGCACACCTGTTCAAGTATTGACATCTGCAGGATATAAGGATTTTGCCCAAAACAAGTTCAACGACCAACAACAGGAAGCCTTCGTTGGCATGGCGGAATTAAATGGCAAAGTTTTTGCTTTATCAACACATACCGTTGAAAAGGGTAAATATGAAATAGAACTTTCTTGTTTTGATGCCAATTCTGGCCAGAAGCAGTGGACAAAGAGTGTGTCGAATGAGACTAACGAGTCTGCCGATGCCATTGAAGCCGACAATTTAGGCAATGTAGTGATTCTTGGACGCAAGTACAGCGATAATGGAACTGAATATATTCCAATTCTTTACAAGTTGAATGACGAGGGTGGTATTGTATGGAAAAAAAGTGGTGTGGATATGCCGTCGAACTTTTATTCACAATCCATTTCTATCAATAAAAACGGCGACATATATTATGCTTGTGGTTTGACTCAACGAGCAAATGTACTTCAAACCAAAGTGATTAAGCTTGACGCCAATGGAAACACCAAGCGCACTGTAAACATAAATGAGTTTACAAGCAATGGCTCTATATCGTTGGCTTCGGGCAAACTGCTGCTTTTCGGCTCGCGATTTCATACTGATACAAAGCAGGTTGTCACCAAAGGCGCGTACGTGATTTTGGACAGCGACTTGGACGAGTTGAGCAACAAGACACTTGCAGTTGACGACAAGCCAGATTCCGATTTCAAGTATAATACAACCAGTAGTTCTGATTTGCAGTCGGCCATTGAGTTGGAGTCGGGCAGTATAGTTATGATTGGCAAGGTTACAATGCCAAAGGCTGGTGGAAATGAAAAACAGAACAATACAATCGTTGTTGTTACTGATGCTTACGGTAACTACAAATAACAAATTCCGTTAATGATGTAAGGCGTGTAAGTTTCTTACACGCCTTTTTTTTGTTGTGAACAATTATAAAAAACAAGAATGTTGATTGTTGATATACAATTAATTATTGTATATTTTCACTTGCTAACAAAAAACATTCATCATATGAAACGTAAAATTCTTTTCATTGGATTTGCAACTCTTTGCCTTGTCAGTTGCAATTGCGGCAAGCAGGAGCAGGCAACGTCATGTGTTGCGCAGACGGATAGCGCTGTAGTGGTAAACACCATAATGTCGCGCCGTTCTGTGCGTCAGTACAAGCCAGAACCTGTTCGTCGCGATCAGATGG
>CALCFP010000361.1 GCA_937900725.1 uncultured Bacteroidota bacterium
CTCTTTCCTACGTTTCCGCCCAAGCCAACGTTGAGCCCCGCGGTTTTCAGAATTTCGTATGTCAGCAGTGTTGTTGTTGTTTTGCCGTTGCTGCCTGTAATGCAAATCATTTTTGCGTCGGTGTAGCGGCTTGCGAATTCTATCTCACTGACTATGTGAATGTTTTTTTCGTGCAAGGCCTTCACTATGGGAGCCTTTTCTGGTATTCCAGGACTTTTCATCACTTCGGTTGCGCACAGAATTTTTTCAAGTGTGTGGTGTCCTTCTTCCCATTCTATATTATGTTCATTCAGCACGGCCTTGTATTTGTCCGATATCTTGCCGTAGTCGGAAACAAACACCTTGTAGCCTTGCTTTTGTGCAAGCAATGCGGTGCCTACGCCGCTTTCGCCTGCGCCTAAAACAGCCATATACTTCCCGTTGTCAGTCATCATCTGATTTTTAATGTAATTATTGTTAATGCGGCCAAAATTATTGTGACAATCCAGAACCGCAGTGTTATCATATTTTCGTGCAATGCGCATTCAGGTTTGGTTATCAGGTATTTGAAGTTTTCCTGAAGTTGTGAAGGCAGAACTCTGAAGTGGTCGTGTATTGGCGCACGTTTGAACACGCGCAACTTGAGTCCGCGTTTGTTGCCGTATTTGGCGTAGTTCGTCTGCAGCATCACCGACACCACTTCAAGCAGGAATATCCCGCATAGTATCGGCAGCAGCAGTTCCTTGTGTATGATGATGGCGGTAACGGCAATGACTCCGCCTATGGCAAGGCTTCCTGTGTCGCCCATAAAAACCTTCGCGGGGAATGCGTTATGCCAGAGGAATCCTACAAGCGCTCCAACAAATGCGCAAAGGAACACGAGCATCTCGTCGGTGCCAGGTATGTACATCACGTTCAGGTACGATGCAAATTGTATGTGTCCCGACACGTATGCCAGTATGCCGAGTGCTGTCGCTATGATAGCCGAATTGCCTGCGCACATACCGTCCATTCCGTCGTTCAGGTTGGCTCCGTTTGATACTGCCGCAATGACAAAAGTCGTCACTATTATGAACAGTATCCAGCCACAGGCACGTTTCGCCTTGCCGTTCGATATCCAGGAAAACGCCTCGTAGTAGTCGAGGTTGTTGTCTTTTACGAACGGCACTGTAGTGACAGTCGATTTGCGCGCTTCGCTTTTCTCGTATACAACCTTGTCATTCTTTATCACCTCGTTAACATTCTCGCATACAACTGCTTGAGGACTTTGCCATAAGGCGATGCCGACAGCGCAGCCTAAGACGGTTTGTCCTATCAGTTTGTGCAGAGGTTTCATTCCGTCCTTGTTGCCGCCTAGTTTTATCTTGTCGTCAATGAAGCCGAGCAACCCAAACCATAATGTGGTTATAATCAGCAATATGATATAAATGTTGCTTAATTGGCATAAAAGGATTGTGGGTACGATTATGGCGGTGACAATCACTATTCCGCCCATCGACGGGACGCCTTTTTTCTGTACGCCATACGGGTCTATTTCCGCGTTGCGTGCACTTTCAATGTGCTTGCGGCTTTTCATATACACGATGAATTTTTTCCCGAACCACATTGATATGAACAGTGAAAGCAGCAGTGCCACTATTGCGCGGAACGACACGTAGTGGAACAATCCTGCTCCAGGAAAGTCAAATGATTGCAGATAGTCAAATAAATATTTCAGCATTATTCCTCGTCAAAAATTTGTTTTATCACTTCTCTGTCGTCAAAATGGTGCTTTACGCCATTCACTTCCTGATATGTCTCGTGTCCCTTGCCTGCAACCAGCACCACGTCGCCAGGCTGTGCCAGCATACAGGCTGTGCGGATGGCCTCGGTACGGTCGGTAATGGCCAGCAGTTTGCTTGTGAGCGGCGGCTGCACACCCGCTTTCATATCGGCAATTATGTCTTCAGCCTTCTCGTTGCGCGGGTTGTCTGAAGTGAGTATCACTTTGTCGCTCAATTGCACGGCTATTGATGCCATTATCGGGCGTTTGGTCTTGTCGCGGTTGCCGCCTGCGCCTGTGACGGTTATTATCTGGTGTTCGCCTTCAGTGACATTCTTTATTGTATTCAGGACATTCTCGATGGCGTCTGGTGTGTGCGCGTAATCGACTATCGCCGTTTTGCCGCTTTTTGAGCGTATGCATTGGAACCGTCCGTCAACAGCGCCGAGTGTGCTCAATACGGTCAGGACTTCGGTCTTGTCAAATCCAAGCAGCACCGATGCCGAATATACGGCAAGCAGGTTGTAGGCGTTGAACTTGCCCACAAAACTTGTCCAGACGTCAACACCGTCAATGTTGAGTTGCATTCCTTCGAAACTCGATTCTATCACCTTGCACTTGAAGTCGGACATCGACTTTAGCGCGTAGGTGTGTTTGTGTGCCTTGCAGTTTTGCAGCATCACCATTCCGTTGCGGTCGTCGATGTTGACTACGGCAAACGCATCCTTGTCCAGTCCGTCAAAGAACATCTTTTTTGCGTCGCGGTAGTCGGCAAATGTCTTGTGGTAGTCCAGGTGGTCTTGAGTCAGGTTTGAGAAGATGCCTCCCGCAAACTTGAGGCCCGCAATGCGGTGCTGGTGTGCCGCGTGTGAACTGACTTCCATAAAGCAGTAGTCGCAGCCTATTTCAACCATTTCGGCCATCAGTCTATGTATCTGGATGGGGTCGGGAGTCGTTTGTGTCGCTTCAATTTCGCGCGAGCCTATAATGTTTCGGACGGTTGACAGCAGGCCTGCCTTATAGCCAAGTTTTGTAGCCATACGGTGAAGCAGCGTCACTGTTGTAGTCTTGCCGTTGGTGCCGGTGATGCCCACGAGTTTCAGGTTTTCCGATGGGCGTCCGTACCAGTTCGATGCCAGTTGCCCGAGTGCTATGGCAGAGTCTTCAACAACTACGAACAGCACGTTTGCAGGACGGTCGGCAGGTGCTTCTTCGCATACGACAACCGATGCGCCTGCCTTTACTACCTGTTCAATGAAATTGTGTCCGTCAACATTTACGCCACGCACGGCTATGAACAGCCAGCCTTTGCCCACCTTGCGTGAGTCGTTGGTAATGTCGGTTACAGTGACGTTCTTGTCGCCAATCCATTCCCTGACCTTTATATCTTCAAATAATTTATTTATATCCATTATGATAGAGTTAAAATTATTTTGTCGCCTTTCCTGAAAACGTCGCCAGCCCGCATCGATTGCTGTGTAACCATTCCGCGTCCGACCAATGAAACCGATAGCCCTGCATTTTCAAGAATGTAGATAGCATCCTTTGCGCCCATTCCTATCACGTACGGCACGGTGTTTTTGCTGATTGTGCGGTTTGTTATCTTTATGGTGGAGTCTGTTTTTGTTGTGCTGATCCATTCGGTTTTTTGACCCTCATATTCCAAAGGAATATCCAGTTTGTCGGTAATATATTTTGTTTCAACATAATACCCGCTTTTTGACACTGGGATAAGGTCTTTGGCTGCGACTGCGATGTCTTGCTGGTTGTCCTTATGAAGTTCCAGATGAGTGGAGTACACCTTGTCGGCTATCTCCTTGAACACGGGGCCAGCAGCCCAGTTGCCTGTATATACGCCGCTTGTTGGCGCGTTGACCACTACTATGCAGGAGTATTTAGGGTCGTCGGCAGGGAAATATCCGCAGAACGATGCCTGATACGCCACGCGGCCCTGGTAGCGGTATGTTCCGTTCTGGTTCAACTGTGCCGTGCCTGTCTTGCCAGCAATCTTGTAGTTGTCGTTGCGCATATTCTTTGCCGTGCCGTTTTCAACCACTCCGCAGAGCATTTCCTTAGCCTTGCGTATTGTCTCGCGTGAGCAGATTGACGGGTTTATCACGTCGGTCGGTATTTCGCGCACCACTTGCCCGTGGTTTACTATCGACTTTACGAATCTCGGGCGCATCATTTTCCCGTTGTTGGCAACGGCGTTGTAGAATGTCAGTATGTTTAGCGGCGTAAATTCAGTTTCGTAGCCGTACGCCATTTGCGCAAGCGATACGCCAGACCAAAGTTTGTCAGTGGGGTCTTTAAGGTAGCCGTTCCTTCCACCTTGGATTTCCAAATCCAGTGGGGCGTCAAGCGACATGTTGCGCAGACGGTTTACGAATTTTTCGGGATTCTTCCCGTAGTTTTCGGTTATCAGTTTGGCTACGCCGATATTCGACGACACTTCAAAAACGTGTTTCACCGATATTACTCCGTGCCCTTCTTTTTTTGTATCGGAAATGGTAAGGTCGTACACCTTCCACTTGCCGTTGCCAGTGTCGACAGAGTCGTCAAGGTCGAAATATCCGTCTTCCAGTCCTGCCATAAGCGATGGGAGTTTCATTGTAGAGCCAGGTTCGGTACGTGTTCCCACGGCATAGTTGAGTGATTCGACATAGCGGTCCGAAGCATCATCTTTTGTAAGATTGACAATGGCCTTTATGTCGCCCGTCTCAACTTCCATCAGCACTGCGCATCCATATTTGGCGCCGTGTTTTTTCAGTTGGCTTTCGAGCGCGCTGTGGGCTACATCCTGCAGGTTTATGTCGATGGTTGTAATGATGTCGTATCCGTCTTTTGGCTCAATCTGGCTCTCGTCGCTGATGGGCACATAATATCCTCCAGGTATGCGTTGCCCGATGAAGTAGCCCTTTTCGCCCGACAGTTCCTTGTCATATGCACCTTCAAGCCCCACCTTTATGCCGCCTTGCCCTTCATAGCCTATCGTACGTGCAGCCAAAGTTCCGAACGGGCGTACGCGGCGGTTTTCCTGAACGTATATTACGCCACCCTTGTAGCGTCCCATTCTGAACAGAGGGAATGTCTTCAGTTCCTTCAGTTCCACAAAATTAACCCTGCGGTGTACCAGATAGTAGCGTTCGCCGCGGTTGCGGGCCGATATCAGTGCACGCTTGTATTCATATTCAGTCTTGTCCTTGAACAGGCGCGACAGGCGCAGCGCAAGCGAATCGACATTCTTGACAAACACGTCTGAATTTACCGCACGCGTGTCGAGGCGGACCTCGTAGTATGGTATTGATGTTGCGAGTATGCTGCGTCCGTCGGATGCGCAGATGTCGCCGCGGGTAGGCTCAATCTCAATCTCCTTCTGTGACTCGTTGATGCGGCTTATCCATTTGTCGTGCTGCCACACGTTCAGGAACACAATGCGCCCGATTACGGCAATGGCAAAGAGCATAGTGAACAAATACACTACGCTGAAGCGTTTT
>CALCFP010000362.1 GCA_937900725.1 uncultured Bacteroidota bacterium
CAATAGCATTGATTATGACAATGTTGCTTGGTTTAGCAAGTGCCAATGCCCAAAACTATGCACTCACTGCAATACAAGTTGACAGTCTGGTAAAAGTGTTGCCCTCACTGCCTGACGACACAACAAAAGCTAATATCCTGGTACGCATCTGCAGCAACCACCCGAATGTTGATTCAACACTAAAATACGCACAAGTACTTCATACACTGTCATTTAAAATTGGAAGACAATGGACAGCCCGCGCCTACAGGTATATGGGCTGGTATTGCCAAATGACCGACAATCCGAACGAAGCCCTGAAATATTATTTCAAGACACTAAAGATAACCGACTCGCTGAAACTAAACATGGAATCGGCCTTTTGCCACAATTCACTCGGAGAGAATTTTGAAGCGATAGGAGACTTCAACTCCGCCAACAAGCATTTTCACGAAGCGATGGACATAATGACAAAAGAGAACAACCCTTTGGTCACCTACTCACTTCGCAACCTCGGAATTGTGTACCTTTCATTCAAAATATATGATGCTTCTGAAAAATACTTCAACGACGCATTGAAGATTGATGCAGAAAACAATCTGGACATTCAGGTTATGCTTGACCATCATTACATTGCACTTTCCCACCTAGACAAATACGAAAGCACTGAAGATACTGCCCAACTGATGCTTGCGAAAAGACACAGCGACATTGCCAGCAAGATGGCCAACAACATGAATCTGGACTTCTACATCCTGAATACAGATATATGCGCCATCCAAACTTACATAGACATTGCCAACCTACAAACAAAAACACAAAAAACGCATACACTCGATAGTTGCGAACTGCTATGCCAAATGGCCACCAAACTGGCAAAAGACAATGGTTTCTATGAAATCATGAAAATGAATTTGCAATTGAGCGACTTCCAAATACAACTTGCAAAAGGGAACTACACCAAATGTGAAGAATTATTGAAGGAAGTGATGGGATACGCCTATGGCAACCCAATATATCAGAGAAACATGCCTGAAATATATGCATGCTACAAGTCATACTCACTGGCCATTGGTGATTACAAGAACGCGCTTTCATACACCAACTTGTTCAACAAGACAAAAAAGCAAAGCTATGACAGGGCATTCAACGAGAATTCGATAAAATCGAATGCAGAAACCGAGTTTAAAATAGAGATGCAAAAGCATCAGATTGAAGAGAAGAAAAAGGAAATCCTATTCAAGGAAAAGCAGAAACGCAAATACATACTTATGAGCGCCATACTGCTGTTCATTGCATTGCTGTCTGGATTAGCCATTGAGATATCGAAGAACTCAAGACGCAGGCACAATATGAACCTGATTCTTTACAAGAAAAAAGAGGAATTCAAGGCGCAACGCGATGAACTTGCCAACGCAAACTATGAAGCCATGTCGAGCATCAAGTATGCGAAACAGATTCAAACGGCCATCATTCCTTCTCAGGAGAATATAAATGAGATATTCGGCGATAGCCTAATATACTGGAACCCTGTTGAGATTGTATCCGGCGATTTCTATTGGGCGCAGCAAATTGGATGCTACAAGTTTCTTGCCGTAGCCGACTGTACTGGGCACGGTGTTCCTGGCGCATTCATGAGCATGCTCGGCATCACATCAATCAACGACATTGTCTCCTCAGCCGACATAGAAAAGATATCCGCCTCCGAAATTCTTGACAAACTGCGACTTAAAATAAACATAGCGCTTCATCAATCGGAAGAGGACGGTCTTCTGCTCGATGGAATGGACATTGCCTTATGCATATTTGACACACGTAACCTGACTATGCAATATTCAAGCGCATACATTCCGTTAGTTTTAGTAAGAGACGGCTGCATCACAAAATACTCAGCCGACAAGATGTCTGTTGGATATTTAAAGAAAAATGCACATCCTTTCACTAACAACCTAATCGACCTGAAAAAGGGCGACATACTATACTTCTACACTGACGGCATTACAAACCAAATCAGCAATGAGGATAGAGGTGTCAAATTAACGGCTGACAGGCTTAACGACGTGCTTCTTGAGAACAGCAGCAAACCATTTGCCGAACAGAAGGCCATTATTGAAGATTCATTGGTAAAATGGCGGACATCGAGTCTTGGTTCTGTATGCCGACAGACCGACGACCAATTGGTTGTCGGGATTAGGATTTAATCTGTTTACTACGGGAGATTTTGTGATTAGATTTTAGATGACTGGATTGACCAGTTTTGACAACCACCTGGAATCTGTCTTATGCCCATCCAGAGCATGATTAAAACTTATTTACAATTAAAAATCAATTATTTACAAAACCTATTTACGTTTACTGGCGAAGAAATCCTTGACTAATGCGGAGCATTCCTGCTCCATGACCCCACCTTCAATCACTGTCTTTGGATGAAGCATACCACTGAAACGCATGCATCCACGCTTGGCATCTGACGCCCCGTAAACTATGCGCTTGACTTGCGCCCATGCCAATGCACCGGCACACATTGGGCAAGGCTCGACAGTGACATACAATGTGCAATTATCAAGATATTTTCCGCCTAAATAATTGGCAGATGCAGTTATTGCCTGCATCTCGGCATGAGCCGTGACATCATTAAGCGCCTCTGTGAGGTTGTAGGCACGGGCAATTATCTGTCCGTTGCAGACAACTACAGCACCAATTGGCACTTCATCCTTGTCGAAGGCTATTTTAGCCTGCTCGAGCGCCTTGCGCATATAAAACAAATCGTCCACGGCAAGTATCGCTGAATGCTAAATAAGGCCAGCCTTAAGGTCGGCGACAAACTGCTCAATCACTGGCCAGCAATCTTGCGGTGTGGCTATGTCCTTGACACGTTTTTCAAGCGGGCACATATCTGTTTTCGCATTGTTGTCGATGTGGTCGACCTCCTCATCGAAATAAACCTTGACACCGTTGTCCTTCAACATTTTCAATGCCGACGAGCAAATGACTCCTGTGCTGACAGCCTTCACTCCACCCAACACTATCATTGCCGCAGCCCCTTTGCCAATTATCTTGTCGGCCATTACGGCACCACTCAGGAATTCGCTTTTTGAACTAACCAATTCGTACAAGTCGAGGACTCCACGCTGCGAGTATGTGCGTGTTTCGTCATTATTATAGACAACGCATGAATAACGGCCTTCCTCCAACTGACGCAACAATGCGGAAAGAATGACAGCGGGTCCCATTTCGGCACCATCGCGTTTAAGTTCCTCGACGAATTTGTCGATACGCTGCATCTCGCGTGGAATGCCGATATGTTGCGGGCAATGACTAACGCACTGGTTGCAGCCAATGCAATGGTTAGCCTGACGAAGCTTCGGCACACTTCGGTCGTATCCCACCAGAAAGGCTCTGCGGGCCTTGCGGTACTCCGAATCGTGTTCAGCATCGGGGGCTATCATCTCGCCCTCGTTAACAATCTTATTGTAGTGCTTGAAAATACCGGGAATATCGAGTCCGTAGGGACAAGGCATGCAGTACTGGCAGCCGGTGCAGGGCACCAACGGATAGTTCACATACTCCTTGGCAGCCACCTCCAGCAGGTCGAGTTCCTCGTTGGTGAGGGGCTTCAGCGGACAAAAGCTTCGCAGATTGTCCTGCAGATGCTCCATATAGGTCATACCGCTCAGCACCGTCATCACACCCGGATGGGTGCCGCAGAAGCGGAAGGCCCATGAGGCCACAGTGCGCTGGGGCTCGCGACTCTTAAGCTCGGTGGTGATATGCTCGGGCATATCTGCCAAGCGGCCGCCCAGCAGAGGCTCCATGATCACCACAGGGATATTGCGCTTGTAGAGCTCGTTGTACAGATACTCAGCCTTTACATTATAGTCGCTGATTTCGTCGGCATGCTTCCAGTCCACATAGTTCATCTGTATCTGCACAAAATCCCAATGTATCTTTTCATGAAGAGTAAGGATATGGTCGAACACCTTCACGTCGCCGTGAAAACTGAATCCAAGGTGACGGATGCGGCCC
>CALCFP010000363.1 GCA_937900725.1 uncultured Bacteroidota bacterium
TTAATTACTAGCGGTTGTAATCCTGATATGTTTAAAGGTATGATTTTATCTGGCCATATTCATAAACGTCAAGAATCTACTAAAGCAATCTATGTTGGCTCTCCATATCATACAACTAAAGGAGATATTGGAAATATTAAAGGAATTTATGTTTATGATATTATAAATAATGAAAATAGAAATACTTGATACTACGCTTCGCGATGGTGAGCAAATGTCAGGAGTGGCTTTCACCGACGATGAAAAGTTGAGCCTGGCAAAACTTTTGCTCGAAGATTTGAAGGTTGACAGGCTTGAAGTGGCCTCGGCACGCGTGTCGGAGGGCGAATTCAAGGCTGTGAAAAAGATATGTGAATGGGCCCAATCGCACGACTATATCGACCGAATAGAAGTCCTTGGCTTTGTTGATGGCGAAACCTCGCTCAATTGGCTACAAAGCGCAGGATGCAAGGTAATCAACTTGTTGAGCAAGGGCTCGCTCAAGCATTGCCAATGCCAATTACGCAAGACCCCTGAACAGCATCTTGCCGATATCAAACATTCCATTGCATTGGCTACAGAACGTGGCATCGACGTTAATATTTACCTTGAAGATTGGTCAGGTGGAATGCGCACTTCGCCCGACTACGTATATTTTATGGTCGATTCGTTGAAGGATTGCGGCATCAAGCGTTTTATGTTGCCAGACACACTCGGCATATTGAACCCTGATGATACATTTGAATACCTTTCATCGATGCGTAACCGCTATCCTGAATTGAAGTTTGATTTTCACCCACATAACGATTACGACCTTGCCACAGCAAATGTGTATGCTGCAATAAAGGCGGGAGTGACATCGTTTCACGGAACAATAAACGGACTTGGCGAGCGTGCAGGAAACGTCACCATTTCAAGCATCATAGCCATTGTGAAGGACCATTTCAACTTTGAAGTGAATGCCGATGAAAGCAAATTGTACAAGGTGAGCCGAATGGTTGAAATGTTCTCTGGAATCCGTATACCAACCAATAAACCGTTGATTGGCGAGAACGTGTTTACACAGACTGCTGGCATTCACGCCGACGGCGACAACAAGAACAACCTCTACTGCAACGCACTTGT
>CALCFP010000364.1 GCA_937900725.1 uncultured Bacteroidota bacterium
GATGCCGACGAAGCCTACGAATACACCCGACGCATTGTGCGCGAAGAAGGGCTGTTGGTCGGAATATCAACAGGCGCGACATTGGCTGCCATTGCAAGACATATGTCCGTACTGAAAGGCAAACGCGTCATATGCGTGGCTTGCGATACTGGCGAACGCTACTTGAGTGTTGAAGGACTATTCTAAATTCCATACAAAATGAAACGTCTTTTTGCTTTGGCCCAGTGCCTGATTGTCACTTTTGCCACATATGCGCAAAAAAATGAGATATCATCAATGCGCTGGGGAGCCGACTTCAACATTCACATAACATTCAGCAACGACTCTTCAACAATTCTCGATGTACGCGGACTCTACCACTCCACATCAACTATGCCGCAAATGGCAGTCGGCAGCGAGGAGGTGACCTACTATCCTGTGACTCTCGACCCTGAATTTGTCAATGCACTGAAAAACCGCAACATTGAAACTATGGCAGACGGCGACACCGCAACTGGACACCATAGCAACGACACCACACGCGCCAAAACACTATGGTCGGCATTGCACAACAATATCGGCGGCGGATATATTCACTTTATCAACTGCTTGATTTACAGTCTTGAATCAAAAAGCCTGAATCTATATTCTCCTTTCTACAAACGGCCTGAATCCAATTGGAAACCCAGTCCAATGACTGAATCGTACAGGCGTACGCAAAAATGGAAATACTATTTCCCCGACAACCAGAAACTTGCGCAAAAAGAGTATCTGATTAAGGAAAAGAAAGGGGAATTGGGCGACATCAGACTGCTTCCTAAATCATTTATTGAACTGTTCCTCAATACAAACCAAAAACAATATGACCTGCTTGTCGCCAATGGCGAAACTAACAAAGTGGCCATTATTAATATGATCAGGCTTTTAGTCAGTTCAAACTATCTGGGAATAGACCAGATAACGCTGATACAAGGCGCCGTGTCAAAATCAATTATGAAATACACGATGAACAGCCTGCCGTCGGTCATCGTATTCGATGATTTCGGCGCTGCCGCTGCAATGACTCTCGACCACGAAGGCTACAAGATTGACAATGTGGTGTTCAACAAGCAGGACGAACTTTCAAGCGAAGAAATCGAGCAACGTATGCAACTTATAAAAGGTGTTATAAATCAGGTAAATACGATAAATAAGAAAATCTTCGAACGTAACCTGAAGAACTACTACAAATAGGAATCAATAGCATCCTGTCAAAAATGCCGTCCGATATTAGGGGTTGAATTTACCCCTTGCCGTAACAATGATTCCTGCTTCAACAAAAGGGATGGTGGATAGGCGATAAAAGTCATAAGTTCGCTTTAGTGCTACAGCGCCGCCTTCGCCAAATCGCACACCATAATGTACTCCTCGTCATTCTCGGAAATTGTGACGAAGCCGAATTTACGATACAGGCGGACGGCATAGTTCTGCTTCTGGACTGAGAGCGACACCTTGCCGTACCCGCGAGCCTTGAGTTGGCCGAGCATTGCCGACATTAGCGCTGTGCCTATGCCACAACTGCGGAACTCCTTGTAGAGCGAAATGGCAAGCGACGGCACCGTGTCGTCGATGTGACCGTAGTCGTCCATTATACGAACCCATACGGCACCTACTATCCGCCCCGAAACCTCGGCGACATATGCAATGTCGGCATCGCGTGTGCCAAAACCCTCGACATAAACCTGCAACTCAGGAAGTTTGATGATGTCGCGGTGAGGTGGCTCCACTCCTTCCGGAATGAAAATGGCCTCGTAAAGAAAATCGTCAAGATATGCGGTCTCGCTGTCGGCTAATGGACGTACGCTGTATTCCATAATGTGATATTGACAAGATTAGCAACGTTTTATCTCTTTACCAAATGGCATAAGGGACATAACCATAAGTTTGAAATGCTGTACTGCAAACGGAATGCCGATTATGGTGATGGCGAACGCCACGCACATAAACAGATGGAAAATGGCCAACTCCCACCAGCCCAGCAAAATCCAGACAAGATTCATCACTATTGAAAGGCATCCGTCGGCTTGGGGCTTATTGACGGCCTCACGCCCGAAAGGACACAGCGCGAAACCGCCCAACTTGAACAGTTGCAAGCCGAATGGTATGCCGATTATGGTCAGGCAAAACAAGAACCCATACACACAGTAGAACAGGCATATAATCAAGCCTCCGAATATTATCCACAAAATATTTCCGAGTGTACTCATCGCTTTTTTTCTGCAAATATATCTTGTTTCTAGTTACTGGTTACTAGTTTCTAGTTACTAGTTTCTGGTTGCAGGTTTCTTGTTTTGCTACAAAAATAGGACTAAAACTCGATGCGATAGGCGATGTTTGGAAAATTCATATTCATATAGCGAGGCTCCATTTTGTTTGTCTTTACCGAATATGAATGGCCTTGGAATCCGTGAAGGTGCAGAAATTCAATGACAAAATGGTGAGCCACCTTTTCCTTGTTCACCGTATATTTGAGCGAGAAGGCGTAGTTGAAATTGGTTCCCATCTGCCCCTCAAACGGACGAGTCTCGTCGCAAGGCGCATCGTGGTCAGGGCGGGCCACAATCTCCTCGTATGACACACCTTCGACAAAAGACGTATATCGTTCGCCACCCTGGAAGGTGACACGGCCATTGATGCCAAACACATTCTTGTCGCCTTGTCCGACCATCCACTCCTTTCCGCCCAAAATGTTCAATATGTAGTTGCGGTTGAAAAGCGTCCCGTGCCAGTCGCCTTGGGCATCCTTATAGTCCGACTTATACAGCGTGGCCGTCATCATTCCGTAAAATCCGTCCTTCAGATAGCGCTCAAGCGTAAGGTCGATGCCATAGTTTCGGCCGTTGCCGTCGTTTGTCAGCCTCTGGTCGATATAGAAATTATTGTTGTTAATTATCGAGAACGATGTGCCTTCCTCGACAGGAACGTCGTACAGATACTGGAAGAACGGCTCTATCTTGAGTAGCGAGTTTTCGGTCAGACGGCAACTGTAGGTCAGCATAACGTGCTGCGACTTTGTCAGGGCCAGGTCCTTGTTGACCAGTTCGCCATCGGCCTCGACAAAATAAGCCTCGTTGCGCTCCTTACGGCTATACATACCGTATGCCACCGACAATGTTCCACGTTCCGACGCCTTGTAACTGAAACTCAGGCGCGGTTCGATGTTCCACTCCTTGTTTATGGAGAAATACATTGCGTTGACGCCTGCAATCATCGACAGCCTGTTGCTGAACGAAACCTTGTGGTTGGTGAACAGGCGCGTGATGCCTGCATCGCCGTCGACGTTGTAAATCTGGCGCATCGCCCCGTACGTCTCGATGCATCGGTCCATACGCGAGTCGAAGCGGAAATGCTGGTGGTTGACGCCGTTCTGCATTGTGTACTTGGCGCTGAACTTATGCTGATGGAAGATGTCGAAAATGATTACCGAATTGCTACTGTTGCCATCAAGATTAAGCGACTTGTTTGAGACGCTGTCGTAATCGTAACTGCTGAGTTTGTCGTTGTTGTAACTGTAGGCGACTGACGTTTTCAGTTGTCCGCCGTTGTTTATCAATATCTTATGGTTTGCGCCGATGACGCCCATATATTGGTCGGCACGTGACGTGTTCATATCGTAAACCGATTCCCAATCTTCTGGATCGAGTGCGGCTGATGTGTACTTGTCAATAAGGCCTGTACCCCATACCTGAAATGTTCCGATATTGTCGGTAGGCATATTCAACTTGAAGTTCAAATCTTGATAGTCCATCGTTTCGCCAGACAGATTCAGGAATTTAGCCTTGGTAGCCAACCCCATCGTGCTGTATCGGTAATTGACAAGGTACGAACCTTTTCCGCCCTTGCGGAACGGACCTTCCGACGCAAAATCGAGACCAAGCGTGCCAACCTGGAATGTGTGCTCATACTTGGTGTTGTTGCCGTTTCGCATCTTTATGTCGAAAACACCCGAAATGGCATTTCCGTACTCGGCTGGGCAAGCGCCAGTCATAAAATCGCTGTTGCCGAGCACCAACCCGCTCAACGACGAAAACACGCCACCGCCCGCGCCTGTTATTTCGGCGAAATGGTTCGGATTCTGTACCTCGATTCCCTCAATGCGCCAAAGCATCATCTGTGGCGCGGCACCGTGAATGCTGATGCCATTTGAGGCTCCTGCCGACGACACACCCGCGAAAGTGGTCGCTACACGCCCCGGGTCGCTGACGCCACCTGCGTATCGGCTCGACTCCTCGACGCTGAA
>CALCFP010000365.1 GCA_937900725.1 uncultured Bacteroidota bacterium
ATATCTGAAAATGAGAAACGATGACGGACTTTCGCTCGATGAGATTGCCACAATTACAGGCAGTCCGAAGGCAAGCATAAAAACCACAATATCGGTGGCAAGAAAGCAAATGTTGGAACTATTAAAGAGACAATTATGATGGATTTGAAAGATAAAGATTACCGCAATAGGCTGATTGAACGCTATTTGAATGTCGAAACCAGCGTTTCGGAAGAAGTGGCCCTCGCTGAATTTTTCGCCACTCACAACCCTGACGACGACGAGAAGGCATTCGCCCAATTGATATCGGCATCGCACAATCTGAAAGTCAACTTGTCTGACGAAGACACAGCGGAATATGACAATATTGTGAACCGGAGCGGAAAGATCGTAAAAATGCCTGTTGCCAGACATCTGCTTGAACTTGTGGCTGTTGCAGCGGTGGTGCTGATGTTCTTCGTGTTGCGTCCGTCGGTCGACGAAAATGTCGGAACTGACAGTAATATAACCACAGAAGCTATAACCAACGCTATGAGTGCAATACTGAGTCTCGATTATGAAAATATAGAATCCGTAACCGCGAAGCCCAACGGCTCAACTGTTATTATCACTGCAAAAATGAAGGATGGTGGCTCGAGCACCTACGTAATGAGTTGCAATGGTGAAACGGGTGAGACAATGCTTCTCGCGTGGGGAGATTAATAAACAATAAATTAAAAATAAGTAAATTATGAAAACAATTCTTATTGCAGTAGCAATCTGCGCAGTGGCAGTCGGTGCCGAAGCAAGAACAGTGAAATCCGACACGGTCGATTATTATCTTATTAACGGCGAACGCGTGTCAAACTTTGATGGTTCGCAATTGGTAGGCAAGACCATAAAATCATACTATGTTGACATAGTAGATATGAAAAATGGCAATACGGTACGAGCCCATACTATATCTACAGAGAGGAATGCTGATGATGTTGTTGTCGTAGGTTCAGGCAAAATGGGTGACATCAAAGTGTCGCCAGCAGGTGGTGCCCCAGGCTTTATATTACGTACAGACCCGAGCGTCTCTGGAATTGTTGATGTGTTGTTCGTTGTTGATGGGGTGAAAATGTCCGCAGAAGAAGCCCAAAAAATATCGCCAGACAATATTGTCAGCATGGAGATACTTAACGGTACTGCCTCCAAGAAATATACCGACAAGGATGATGTAGGCGTGGTACTCATAACCACCAAGGCAAAAGACAAATCGAAAAAAATAGAATGTTGGTAACATGATAAAAAGGCAATCCGTTGGGTTGCCTTTCTTTGTTACTTCAATTTATATGTCAGATGATTTTTAACATAAAATAAAATGAAATACAGAATCGAGATAATAACGGCAATGGTTGCTTTGCTCATTAGTTCATTTGGACAAAAATCAGCTGATGCGCAACCATATCCAACCACTAACAACCTTGTAAAACTCACCGACGAGAATATGCCAGAGGTAGAGTATTTCTCGTTAAAGAAAATTAAACTTCCAGAGAAATATGCCCATTCGCAATATCATGTATATAACGACAGTGTTGTAATTATAGTTAATGAAAGGCATCCTCAACCATATATTGTGACATTCTACAATCTGAATACCAAAAAGGAAATGGCAGGTTTTTTCAAGAAAGGGAACGGGCCAAATGAAATGGTTTCGGCTTCAGGGAAAATGTGTTGTAATTATCTTGCAGTACTGGATTATAGTACACATGCCATATCGCGTTTGAATATAGATTCGGTTTTGGCTGAAGGCAAGGCATATAAGCCGTACATTACCCGATTGGACTGCTTTATGGTGTCTGATTTTGCCTATTGTGACGAAAATACAATTACGATGCCCAATTCAATGTATGTAAGCAATGCTTACGGCGTAGACGGGCTTCCTGAATTCGTGCAATACGATGCAAAAACAGGGAAAACACTCGCCAAATACAAACAGAACGACAAAAACTATCCGTCAAATTTGTTAAATAGGACAATAGCTTTTACGGGTACAAAATACTATGTGTTTTGGTTCAATTATCCAATAATAACAATTTATGACAAGAATTTCAACTTGTTGAAGATGTACCGAGACGAGAAATTTAAAGATCCTGAAATAATTGTCGAAGAGCCATATTCGGAGTTATTGGCAGGCGGAGATAATAATTTTGCCTTATATATTGCTCAAACAGACAATTATATTTTTGCAAAGAGTGGCAGATTTCAAATGACACGGTCTGAAGTGAAAAATAAAGGAAACAAATGGAGACAGAGTGATGATTACAATCTGACAAGAGCAAAAAATCAGGAGATATGGTGCTTTGACAACGAAATGAACTTTGTCCGCCGTTTTAAATGTAGCGACAAAATAAGTATTATAAAAAATGTCTCCTATAACGAAAAGTCCAAAACACTATTTGTCAGCGCGATGGACGAGGACGACGAGTATTGCCTATATAAATGCATATTCAAGAAATAAGAAAGATTCCCCTAATTAATATCGTTACTACAGGTTTCGTGTGCCAAAAACTTGGTTGTCTT
>CALCFP010000366.1 GCA_937900725.1 uncultured Bacteroidota bacterium
GACACCTTCTTCATCGACGACAAAAGACCCAACATTGAAGCCGCCGCGGAACTGGGCATTGATGGGTTCGTGTTCGACAGGCAAAAGCCTGAAGATTCGTGCATTGAATTGAGGAAAAGACTGTTGTAAAACGGCATTCACTTAACATGATTTTACACTATTTCTCTTTTAAAGCATTTTCTAACAGTCACTTATACAATACTTTAGATTTACTAAAAGCAAAATTTCATTTTTTGCGGTAGGGTTAAGCACTAGTTAATTGTCTAAATAATGAAAGGCTGAAATGACACTTGACCAATGACATTTCCACTTGAATCAAATTTTCATAAACAACTAAAAAAACATCATGAAAAAGATAATTATTGCAGTAGCACTGCTAACGCTAAACATCAGTTCGTTCGGACAATCAAGACAATTCGCAATGCCAACCAACGGATATCGTGGATTTGCCGGATATGACATAAACATAGGTATCGGCGAATTTCAGTATGACAGATTCGCACTCACAACAGCACATGGCTTCCAAGTTGACAACATATTCGTTGGCATGGGCGCTTCCCTGCAGTTTTCTACAACCGAAATCATAGATAACGACTATTACTATTATGACGACGAAGAAATTCCCGAATTTATGATGCCGTTTTTCATTGACATTCAATATGAAATGTGCCATGACAAACCTTCAATGCTTAAACCATTCACCGACCTGAAATTAGGATATTCGGTAGGCGACGCATGTGGGCTTTTCGTTCAACCGACAATAGGCATACGCATTGCGCACATAAACATCTGGGCAGGCTACAACCTGATTCAAGACAAGACGAAGTACTATGAATACGAATATCAATATATAACCGAAGGTGGCGACCAAAATAAAAAGTTAATTGCCAAAAACGACTACTATCAAGCCATTACATTCGGTTTGACATTTGACTGGGGTGCCCGTAATAAGGATTGATGGGACTTCTATAAATTCTACAATTAATCAACAGAAACAAACCTGACGTTTTTTATACAAAAAACACTCATTCAAAAGTCAACTTTCGCTTTCATCTTTTGCCATAGAAATTATATTTGCAACGCCGTAAGAAATGGCAAAGCAATATGGCAAAAGTTACTTGGCGACCTGGAACAATGATTTATCCGCTACCCGCAGTTATGGTAAGTTGCGGACACTATCCCGATGCATGCAACGTATTCACCGCATCATGGACTGGCACCATTTGCTCCGATCCGCCAATGTGCTACGTGTCAATCCGCAAAAGCCGATACTCATATAATCTGATAAAGGAATCGGGCGAATTTGTCATAAACCTGACAAACAGCGATTTGGCAAAAGCCACCGACTGGTGTGGCGTAAAATCGGGGCGCGACATCGACAAATTCAAGGCCATGGGACTGACTGCCGTGAAAGGCACGCAAGTTGACGCTCCAATGATTGACGAAGCACCTGTAAACATTGAATGCAAGGTTGTCGAGATAAAGGAACTTGGCACACACGACATGTTCATTGCCAATGTAGTGGCAGTAAATGCCGACAGCAGATACCTGGACCCGAAAACTGGCGCATTGGACCTGAAGGCGGCCAATATGATAACGTATATGCACGGGCAATACTATAACATAGGCTCGCCGATAGGAAAATTCGGCTGGACAGTTGAAAAGAAACGGAAATGAAATTCAAGTTTTCACTCATAGAACGTCTTCACATTTGGCGAGGCAATCACCTCACTGAAAATCAGTTTATTCTGATTTTAAGTTTCGTTGTAGGCCTATGCAGTGGCTTGGCAGCAGTCATTCTCAAAAACACAATTCACCTTACATACCAATTAGTGCTGAAGGCCATAAATTCAGGCTACGGAAGTTATATCTACCTTGCATTTCCCGCCATTGGCATATTGCTCACTACTCTTTGGCTGAAATACCACGTAAAAGACAACATTTCACACGGCATTACACGTGTATTATTCTGCATATCAAGAAAAAACGGAATAATAAAAGGACACAACACATACACAGGCATTGTAGGCAGTTCGCTTACAATCGGATTTGGAGGCTCGGTAGGTGCCGAAGCGCCGATTGTACTGACTGGCGCAGCCATAGGCAGCAACCTCGCACGCCTGTTCAAACTGAACTACAAGCAAGTCATACTGATGATTGGTTGCGGTGCTGCAGGCGCTGTGGCAGGCATATTCAAGGCACCGATTGCGGGTTTGGTGTTCACACTTGAAGTGCTGATGCTCGATATGACAATGGCTTCGCTTTCGCCACTGCTGATATCCGCAGTCACGGCCACACTAATGTCATACTTTTTCCTCGGCAGCGAAGCGACACTTTGCACCCTTGAGCAACCACCCACGTTTGTACTGCACAACATTCCGCTATACCTTATACTTGGCGTTGCCGCAGGACTTATTGGCTGGTACTTCACCGCCACGTCGATGTCAATGGAAAAATGGTTCAGCAAGATTCTGAAGCCTTGGAAAAAGATTGTCATAAGCGGAATCATACTCGGCATCCTGATATGGCTTTTCCCGCCTCTTTTCGGTGAAGGATACGACGCTTTGAGAGATATCTTGACAGGCAACGGCAATCACATTCTCGACCATTCAATATTCAACGGATTGCATGACAAGACATGGATAATTGTTGCCTACTGCGCGCTGATGCTAATATTCAAGGTGATAGCCACATCAGCAACCACTGGCGCTGGCGGCATTGGAGGTGTATTCGCCCCATCACTGTTTATGGGTGGCATGCTCGGATATATGATGGCCATAATACTCAACCGTTTCACATTTATCGAAGTCAGCGAAGTGAACTTTGCGCTTGTTGGAATGGCCGCATTTATGTCGGCGCTTATGCACGCACCTCTTACTGGGATATTTCTTATTGCCGAAATAACTGGCGGATACAACCTGTTCGTCCCGCTAATGGTGGCATCAGTAAGTGCCTACGTTACAATTCTTTATTTCGAACCACACAGCATTTACACAAAACGCCTTGCACAAAGTGGCGACTTGATAACGCACAACAAGGACCGTGCCGCACTGACACTCATGCGACTTGAAAAAGAAGTTGAGCACGACCTTACGGAAGTGGGCCCCGACCAAACACTGCGCGACCTGGTTAACGCAATTTCACACACACGACGCAACATCTTCCCTGTTGTTGACGAAGAAGGCAAACTAATGGGCATTGTCCTGCTCGACGATATCCGACAGATAATGTTCAACACCGACATGTACGACACCACATACATATACGAACTTATGGTTATGCCACCCGACACCGTCAAAATTACTGACACAATGGACGTTGTAATGGAGAAATTCGAGAAATCGGGTGCATGGAACCTTCCTGTTATCAGAAACGGGCTGTACGTGGGATATATATCTAAATCAAAGATTTACACAGCCTACCGGAAAGTGCTTCTAAACTTTGCCGAAGAATAACAGTACTTGGTACATTTATCCGCTGACAATCTTCGCCCCCTTTATGCCCATTATTACCCATACAGACACATCAGTAAAAAAACCATTCATTATTAGAGAAAATATAAAATAATGAATATCAGTATTCAAACTAGAAAACTACATAATTACATCAATCGAAAACATCAATCAATATCATAGAAAATTACGATAAAGATTATAGGACAAATGCGACCAATAATAGTAATTTTGCCGCCGAATTAGCAACACAAAAAGTACATTGATATGTTTCAACTCATGATTTTGGTGTTCGTGCTTGGCTATGTGGCAATAGCAATGGAACACCCTTTCAGAATTGACAAGGCCGCTCCTGCAATGTTCATCGGCTCGGCCCTGTGGGCAATCTACGCATTAGGCGCAAACAGCATTCTGCCACTCGGGCACAGTACAGCCTGGAACGAATTTGCACAAACCGTTAGCGGTGGACTAACCGAAGAGAACATCCACTCATTCTTCTCTTCCGAACTAATTGAACATCTTGGCGACACCGCCGAAATATTGTTCTTCCTGCTTGGCGCGATGACCATTGTAGAAACCGTCGACCGTCATCGCGGATTCAAGGTCATCACCGACCGCATCCAAACAAAAAACAAAGTCAAACTATTGTGGATAATCGGGTTTCTGACATTCTTCATGAGTGCCATTCTTGATAACCTTACAACAACCATCGTCATGGTTGCTCTACTACGCAAACTTGTCGCCGACCAAAAGACACGCTGGTTCTTCGCTAGCATGATTGTAATAGCCGCAAATGCCGGCGGCACATGGTCGCCTATCGGTGACGTAACCACCATCATGCTTTGGATTGGCGGACAGGTTACCACAGCAAACATCATAATAAAGGACATAGTGCCAAGTCTCATCTGCCTGTGCATTCCGCTGTCGGTATTGAGCATAATGCTAAAAGGCGATATTGAACGGCCGACTGAAGAAGTGACTGAAAACGACGACTGGACATCGCCAAAGACACAGAAAATCATGCTGGTGCTTGGCATTGCAGGCC
>CALCFP010000367.1 GCA_937900725.1 uncultured Bacteroidota bacterium
TTATTAACATCGGTAATAGAAAAAGAGGAATAGCCTAGTTCCTTAGCTTTTTCTGTTAATATATCTATTTTATTTAAACTACTTAAATTTTTTGTGTAATAACAAAGTGCATTTACAAGTGTTCCAGTATAGTTTCCTTTTCCTGTATATCCTAAGAATGGTACACCTTTATTATCTACTACTGAGAAATATACGTTATCTATTGTTACATTTCCTGCAACTTCATTTCCAAGAATACCGCCACCATTACCTGAGTTCTTGTCTAAGTTTACGATAGCAACATTCTTGAAGTATGTTGTTTGATTTGCAACTGCTTTTCCAAATCCATAGAATAATCCATTCTTTGCTTTGGCATTTAAAATCTTATGACCTTGGCCATCAAAGTATCCAACAAGATTCTTACTATTTGATAAATCTTGTGTGTATGAAGTTGTTGTTAATGCAATGTCAGCATCTAATTTGGCATATAAGTATGTTGATCCATCAAATTTGCTTAAATATGTTGTAAATTCTGTTTCATTTCCAATTACATAATCCCAAACTTCTGCTTGTCCTGTATATGTGAAGTAATTTCCTTCACCCTTTGATAAGTTAATTTCTACATTTCCAAAACCAGCTGTTAATGCACTTGCACTAACTTTTACATTTGATCCATCGATTGTTGCTTGAACTGTTTTTCCATTAAGGGATACTTTAACTTTTTGTTTCATTTTTTACCTCACAATATAATTATATATTGAAGTTTATTTCGTTATCTGCACTGTTTTTTCTGTCGAATGTCTCTGTTGCTCAACTCAAACTAGACACTCTGGCCTGGAAGGCTCCATTACATATACCATTGTACCTGTCGGGAAATTTTGCCGAATTGCGTAGCGGACATTTCCACGCAGGTCTCGATTTCAAGACTCAAGGCAAGGAGGGCTTCCGCGTGTATGCCGTAAAGGACGGGTATGTTTCGCGGATAAAGGTTTCGCCTACGGGCTACGGACATTCGTTGTACATCAGCCATCCCGACGGATATACGTCGGTGTATGCCCATATGCGTGAGTACAACATTCAGATTGGCCGTTATGTGCGTGATGCTCAATACAAACGCAAAAGTTTTGCGGTCGACTTGTTCCTGAAGCCAGACGAGATGCCTGTCAAGGTGGGCGATGTGCTTGGCTTGTCGGGAAACACTGGCTCGTCGGGCGGACCGCACCTGCATTTTGAGGTTCGCGACAGCCGTGATGCCTGTCCGTTGAACGGACTTTTCCTCGGATATGACATTAAGGACGATATCGCCCCCAAAATGACGTTGTTTACGGTCTTTCCTGGAAACAGCAATTCACAGGTGGCGGGCAAATATGCACGCAACACTGTCAAGATTCAGAAGGTGGGCAAGGTTCACAAGCCGATTGGTCCCGATACGATGCAGGTTTGCGGAACGGTAGGGCTCGGCATCAAGTGCGACGATTACCTGAACGGCTCAAACAACCGCTGTGGCGTGTACAAGTTCGATGTTTGGGACGGCGACAGCATTGTTCTGACAATGAAAATAGACGGTGTGCCATTCTCACAGACAAAGTATGTCAGCAGTATTGCCGATTATGACGCGCTTGTCAGTAGCAAAACTGTGGCTTACAGGCTTTTTGTGGAGAGCAACAACCGCATCGAACTTTATTCAAACCTGAAAAACCGTGGCTACATAACTGTTCCCGAAGGTGTCGTCAAGAAGGTCAGAATTGATGCGTATGATGCCTACGGAAATCAGTCGTCGTTTGACCCTTACCTGAAAGGTGTTGCCAAAAACACATCGGCATCAAAGCCACAAGGCAAACTATTATCGTGGCAAGATGCACACATTGTTGATACCTTGGGGCTTAATATGAATTTTGGCAAGAATACCTTTTTCGATTCAATATATTTTGACGTAAATATCGATACAAATATTGTATTTGGCGCATATTCGCCAACTTACCGCATAGGCAATACGGCAATTCCGCTGGTGAAATCGTACAACGTGAAAGTGAAGTGCCTGGGCAACAATGTCCCGACATCGAAATTGATGATTGTTTCTGTAAACAAGGACAAGGTTTCGGGAATGGGAGGCAAGTACGAAAACGGCTACGTTACCGCATCGCTTTCTGAATTCGGAACATACAGGATTCAGGCCGATAGCGTCGCGCCAACAATCAAGGTTGTGCAGGAAGTGCCTGTCAATACGCTGAAATTCATAATTGATGACGATTTGTCGGGCATAAATTCGTACACGGCCACAATCAACGGCGAGTGGATTCTGCTGAAGTACGACCCAAAGACAAAGTCGATAACCTACGAGGCCGATGAATACCTGAAAACGGCCGACTCGTATCAGTTGGAGTTGACTGTCACTGACGGAAAGAACAATATG
>CALCFP010000368.1 GCA_937900725.1 uncultured Bacteroidota bacterium
CACGTCGCGCACCTTGCCGTTGTACACACCCTTCTGACCACTGAATTTGAAATTTGTCTTTGATACGGTATTCATCATACGTAAATTTAAAAGTTTGATTACCTGTTGTTTATTATAATATCGTCTTGTTTATTCGTTATTTGGCTTGCCTTTTGTTGACTTTTTGTCAAAAGCCTTGACTATCTCTTTCACGAGCCTGTGCCTTACAATGTCGGTGTCGTCAAGTTCAACCATACTGATGCCTTCAATGCCTTTCAGGATATGCAACGCCTGAACCAGTCCGCTGTCGGAAGTGTGAGGAAGGTCGATTTGAGTGATGTCGCCAGTGATGATGAACTTTGAATTCATTCCCATACGGGTAAGGAACATTTTCATCTGTGGCAACGTTGTGTTTTGAGCCTCATCGAGGATAACAAAAGCGTTGTCAAGCGTCCTGCCACGCATAAATGCCAATGGCGCAATCTGTATGATGCCGTCTTCAATGTTCGACTCAAGTTTCTTTGCAGGAATCATATCGTTGAGAGCATCGTAAAGTGGCTGAAGATACGGGTCAATCTTTTCCTTGACGTCGCCTGGCAGAAAGCCCAGACGTTCGCCCGCCTCAACCGCTGGACGGCTCAACACAATGCGACGCACCTCACGGTTGCGCAACGCACGGACTGCCAATGCAATGGCTGTGTATGTCTTTCCCGAGCCTGCAGGACCAAGCGCAAACAACATATCGTTTTGGTCAATAGCCTGCACCATTTTTTGCTGATTGGCACTGCGTGCACGAATTGCACGGCCATTGTTGCCAAAGACAATCATATCGTCAGGCGCACCAGACTGTGCCGTAGATTGTTGGGTATTGTTTAGAATCTGCACCAAATCGTCGTCAGACAATCGGTTGTAAGTGTCAAGGAAATGCACAATCTGACGGAACTTGTCCTCAAAATCGGCAATCTGCTGTTCCTCGCCAAGCAACTTGACATCGTGTCCGCGCGCCACAATCTGAATCTTCGGAAAGGCACGCTTCAATATTTCAAGACGCGAACACTTGACCCCGTACAAGTCAAGCGGGTCAACAGTTTCAAGGTGCAAAATCTTTTCTGCCATATTCAAGGTGTTACCTATTAGTAAGCATCATTTTAAACAAGACAAATGTAATTGACTGTCGGAAATTGTCAATTTATAATATCATCATTTTAACAACCGACAATTAACCGTTTTTCACCGTCGCACGCAAGAATGTGAAATTGGCTCAAGTATTTTTGACATTCATCGGCAAGCAATTCGGCAAATAAACCTACATTTGTCAAAAGCAAAATGCGATGCCGATAATCACACTTACTACCGACTGGCAATCCGACGACTTCTATGTGGGGGCAATAAAGGGACATATATATACTCAATGTCCTGACGCCAACATAGTGGACATTACGCACAAGATTGAAGGCTTCAAGTCGGCTCATTCGGCGTTCATTCTGCGTGGCACCTATCCCCACTTCCCCGCAGGCACAATCCATCTGCTCTGCACCAACAGCGAAGTGACCCCCGACAACTATCCTATGTGCTTTTTCTACAAAGGACAGTATTTCATAGGCGCCGACAGCCGTGCCTTCAGGGTGCTTTTTGACGAAAAACCTGACAAGGCCATAGTGCTGAACAACGTTAACGGACTGACACAGTCATCGTTTCCCGAACTGACCATTTTTGCGCAAGCCTCCTGCCTGCTGGCCAACGGAATGTCCATTGACGAGTTGGGCATCGACATTACCGATGAATACACAGTCCTGTCACTTCAGCCATCGACCGACCAAGACACCATTTCTGGCAAAGTTGTCTATATCGATTCATACAAAAACGTCATCACCGACATTTCAAGGGACCTGTTCCGCACAATAGGCAACAAACGCAAATTTGAGATTGTCATAAAAAGCGAAATGTACAAGATTGAAAAAATCAGCAAAAACTACAGCGATGTGAAAGCGGGCGAACTACTGGCAATATTCAACTCGTTGGGACTGTTGGAAATAGCAATGCGCAACGCACGTTTCGCCGAACACGCCAACATAGACGGCAACAGTAGCGTATTAGTAAAATTCAAATAATATGTCACGAAAAGAACAACTTGAAGCATTCGGCCAACTGCTTGACATTATGGACGAATTGCGCGAAAAATGTCCGTGGGACAAGAAACAGACATTCGAATCGTTGAGAATCCAAACCATTGAAGAGACATACGAACTTACAGAAGCCATTATCGACAACGATATGGACGAGGTGAAGAAGGAATTGGGCGACATTCTGCTTCACGTGGTCTTTTACGCAAAAATGGGTTCGGAACAAGGCAAATTCGACATTGCCGACGTCATCAACTCGCTGTGTCAAAAACTGATATATCGTCATCCACACGTATTTGGCGACGAGAAGGCAAATTCAGCCGAAGCGGTTCTGCAAAATTGGGAACAACTGAAACTGAAGGAAAAAGGTCGCAAGCCAAACGTGCTTTCTGGCGTTCCAAAGTCGCTTCCTGCATTGGTCAAGGCCTACCGCATTCAGGACAAGACGCACAGCATCGGTTTCGACTGGCAAGACCGCGAACAGGTATGGGACAAAGTTGAAGAAGAAATTGGCGAGTTCAAGAACGAGTTGCTTGCCGACCCGACTTCGGAAAACGCAAAAAACGAATTCGGCGACCTGCTCTTCAGCCTAATCAATGCTGGACGCCTTTACAAAATCAACCCCGAAAACGCGCTTGAAAAGACCAACCTCAAGTTCATCAAACGATTCAACTACCTCGAAAACAAGATTCTGGAAAGTGGCAAGACTCTGAAAGAGACCACTCTCGAAGAAATGGACAAACTTTGGAACGAGGCCAAAAAACTTGAGTAATCATCTGTATATCAATATTAAGAAAAGGCAACCGATGTACAAGAACTCGGCTGCCTTTTTATTTTGGCATTGAACATCAACCCGTCTAGTTCTAAAGTTCCGAATTTGAATTGACATGAACCAAATATGAATTGCATTCCGCCAAATATTAAATAGCGACAATGGTGTCGATAGACTGTGCTACATTTGGACATTGAAAAACAGACAACATACAAATTATTAACCAATACTGAATTCCAAGAAGAATCCACGTCGGCCTCTGAAGGTATCATCTTTCAGAGGCCGCGGTATTTTTACAGGTTGTCAACAATTCCTAATTTTTTCCAAATAAACAATTATCTTCACGCGGTTAATTCTAAATACGCAATTAAATGAAAAAAAACTATTTGATTCCGTTATCCATTGCTTCAATGCTAGTTATTGGATGCAACAATGCGCTTACGGCACAAAACCGCTACTCTGACGTGAAATCGATGGAAGAATTCGAGGAAGAGTATGAAAAAGACGGCACCACCAGAAAATTCAAGACAAGTGAGTCAAAATTCGATAAAGACGGCAACGAGATTGAAGTTGTCGAATATGAAGAAGGCAAGTTCTCTGAAAAACACGAATACACATACGATGACAAAGGCAACAAGATAACCGACATCAAGACAAAGGCAGACGGCAAGAAGGAGCGCATCGAGTATAAATACGACGAGAACTATCGTCGCACCGAGAAACTGGAATACAGCGAGAAAGGTCGTCTGAAAAGCCGCAAGACATATATATACAAGATGAAATAAAATGAGCGTAGTTGTTCCTGACCAATCAAACCCGCAGTCGAAAAAGGTGCAAGTTGAAGATATGTTCGACAAGATTGCGCCAAAGTACGACCTGCTGAATCATACCCTATCGCTTAACATAGATAAAATATGGCGACGCAAAGTTGTCCGCATTTTGAGCAAGCATACGCCGAATAATGTCCTAGACGTGGCCACAGGCACTTGCGATCTCGCCATTGCCACCGCCCGCAAGATTCATCCACAATCGGTTTCCGGAATCGACCTATCGGAAGAAATGCTGAGTTTCGGACAAAAAAAAGTTGACAGTGCCGGCTTATCCGACATCATAAAACTGCAAAAGGCCGATGCCGAAAACATACCTTTTGCCGACAACACATTCGACGCCATGACGGTTGCCTTTGGAGTGCGCAACTTTGAAAATCTTGAGGCTGGGCTCAAGGAAATGCACAGAGTGCTGAAAAATGACGGTATTTGCGTCATACTTGAATTTACGATGCCAAGGACATTCCCTGTAAAGCAACTTTACAACTTCTACTTTGAGTATATTTTGCCATTAATCGGCCGACTTGTTTCTAGCCACAAATCGGCCTACACGTATCTTCCCGAATCGGTGAAGGCATTTCCACAACGCAAGGAATTCATAGAGATAATGAGCCTATGCGGGTTCAAATCGGCAAGATTCAAGGCGCTTTCCTGCGGGATAGCATCGATATACATTGGCACAAAATGAAAAAAGCCTCATTCCATGGGGCTTTTTCATTTATATCATTACAGACACGAATTACTTCTCTTCACTTGACGATGCCTCGCTTGCCGCAGGTTCCTCCTCGTCTAGGAAATCAAGCATATTGCAACGCTGCAATTGATTGTACCAAGTCAGCACTTTCTTAATGTGCGAGACATAGACACGGTCATGGTCATAGTTTGACAGCACTTCGGTGAAATAAGCCTTCAAAGCGTCATTGCTTGAAGCCTTTGGATCAATTGCCAAGCCGGCATTTTCCTTTGTGCGAATATTTTTGAACACATCTATCAGCGACACTTCCTCACCATCGTCGGTGAATATTGCTATATCGCGCAAGGAACTTACTTTTGATGATGAATATGCAGGAATTCGCTTTTGAGTCTCAATGTCTTCAACGATAATTCCGTTTTTTGTACTCGAAATCAACTTGAATAATCCTGAATAACCTGAGATTGATAAGATTTCTTTCATTTTGCTCTGTTTTTGAAAAATTAGGTTGCAAATATAATTTCAAATTGAAAATTCGGAATAAGTTTCAAGGACAATTATCGACAAAGACGACACCTTTAAATTCCAATTCCGATCAGCAGACCTCATAAAACAAAAAAAGGATTGCCAATAGCCATCCATCTTTTGTAGAGCACGAACCACAACGGTTCGCCTCTGTTTCATTTTCCGTGTGTGTTGATTACTGCTTGTTGTAATCGAATTGATAGTCGTCGCCTTCAACATCGACATACACTACATAGTCGCCAGCCTCAACCTTGCTGAACTCGAAATTCTTGCGAACCACCTTGTTCTCGATTGCAGAGTAGAGTTCCTCACCCTTGGCATCGAAGATTTTCACAACTACGTCCTTTCCGTGCTCGTTTGGCAACTCAATGATTGCGCGGGTGCCACTTGCAATGAAGATTGGGTCGACAACTACACGTCCGCCGTAAATCAGTTCACCGTTCTTGATGTTGAATGGACGCTCCATCTTGTTGCCGTTCTTGCGTGCAACAACTTTGTACTCGCCATCTTCAAGGTTAAGGAAGTCAAACACACGACCGCTCTTGCCTATAGTACGCACATTCTCGCTGTATAGCACTTCCTTGCCGTCTTTTGTTTCAATTGTCAAACTGCATTTGCCTTCAGTATTAGAAGTGTAGACAATTGAAGCGCGAGTGCAAGTCAAATAACGGAACGACAAACTGTCCTCCAATTTCAGCATTGCCGGTTCCTCATTGCTTTTAGTCTTTGCCGAAAGGAATAATGGCAATACAATAAGTGCTGCTGTAAATAGGCTAACTAAAACTGCGAAGAAATCTGATCCCATCAGACGGTCTTCATTAATCTTTAAAAGTTTCATCTTTCGTCTTTTAATTGTTCTTTACTTTCTTTTCACGGCACAAAGGTAAATTGTACTTTTTTCGGTGTAATGATTATTTTTTAATGCAACGTTTGCATAAAAATTATTTAACCATAAATTACGAAAAATAAATATTGATTTATAAATAGTTACGGCTATGCAAACGATATGCGTAAATTTTGCAAAAATTCTCTCAAAATTCTTCAAAACAAGTGCTAGTGCGGGATTCAAAGCGCGAACTAAAACGTTTGCACATTTATGCAAATTTGCACAAAACGGTAAATTTTCAATAAATGTATGCAAAAAAACGGGCAATGTTGCATAAAACAGCATTGCCCGCCATATATGTTGACACAGATCGGCTATTGATTTATGTCGCGGTCGCGAAATCCAAGGAAATATAAAATAGAGTCGAGCCCGCCTGCCGAAATCGAGTGTTGAGCCGACTCCTTCACTTTAGGCTTGGCGTGAAAAGCGATTCCCAATCCAGCCAATTGCAACATTGGCAAGTCGTTTGAGCCATCGCCAACGGCTATAACCTGTTCAAGGTGAATATCTTCCTTGAATGCCAGCAATTTGAGGATTTCGGCCTTGCGGGCTCCATCCACAATGTCGCCCACATTGTTGCCAGTCAACTTTCCGTTTACGATTTCAAGTTCGTTGGCAAATACATAATCTATATCGAGTTTGTTTTTCAAATAGTTGCCAAAATAAGTGAATCCACCTGAAAGAATTGCCGTACGGTAACCATAGCGCTTGAGTGTCTTGAACAATCGCTCTGCGCCATCCGTGATAGGCAGATTTTCGGCTATCTCCTTCATCACACATTCGTCGAGACCTTTAAGCAACGATATGCGCTTCAGGAAACTCTGCCTAAAATCAATCTCGCCACGCATAGCAGAGGCTGTGATTGCGCTCACCTCGTCGCCGACTCCAGCACGACGTGCCAACTCGTCGATGACTTCAGTCTGGATCAAGGTCGAATCCATATCAAAGCATATCAGGCGGCGATTGCGCCGGAACACGTTATCCTCCTGGAATGCGATGTCCAAGTCGCTTCCTCCTGAAATCTTCATAAAGTCTGATTTCATTTTCTTCAAATCGACAGGTGTGCCGCGTACCGACACCTCAACCACTGCCTTAGACTGTGGCTCGATGTCGTCGATTGGCGTACGTCCCGACAGACGGCTGATTGCATCAATGTTAAGTCCCTGCTCTGCTATTACGGCAGTTACTTTTGCCAAATGGCCAGCAGTAAGCCTGTGCGAAATCATTGTGACTATGAAACGAGGCTTGCCTTGGTGTGCCACCCACTCGGCGTACCGCTCGGCTGGAATAGGTGTAAACTTGACATTGACGCCAAGTTCGTATGCCTTGAAAAGAATGTCTTTCAGTATGGGCGACGAACCCGCCTCCTCCGGCACTTCAAACAATATTCCGAGATTCAGGTCGTCGTGGATTACTGACTGGCCTATATCGAGAATGTTGATATCGTACTGCATGAGAATGCTTGTCAGCGAAGCGGTCTGGCCTGGTTTATCGGGTCCTGACACGTTCAACAGGATTATTTCATTCGTCTTTTTCATTTTTGACAATCTTTTTATCGGACAGTAATGTGAATGCATTTAGTTTGAGTCTCGAGCAAGACATAGCAACGGCCTTCTTCCTGCATCTCAATCAGCGTGCGCAAAAGCAAGTTACGCAAACGATATGAATATATGGGCTCCGTTTCACCTTTGGGGTAGAAACAAGTCTGCGCCACATCAAACGACAGGCCGAAATAATGCGACGTCTTGTTTTGGGTGGCGTTAATGTTGTTCTTGCGCAAGCCAATCTGGTCGGCTTCGGTACGCAACACCGACGACAACTGGAATCTGTAGTATTCAACATCTAGTTCCTTGAGTGTTTTAAAAAAACGGCGGCCTAACTCGTCCAGAAAATCGACGGCTTCTTTTTTCAGATACGGCATTGAATACGTAAGTGTCGGCAATTCGTAATACTTACTGTCGTGCACTTCGCGCAAGCCATATTTCACGATATTGCCATACTTGTCGTCAAGCATGGCCTGGTGATTCTTGAATGGTCTGTCGATGCCGTTTGTACGTGCCACTTCAAGATGGTACTCATTGTTGTATCGGCGCAAAGCCTTCATCTCTCTTGCCGTCAATTCAGATACCGATACGTCGTCAATGGACTTGCGCTTATGGAATGCATCTGGAAGATGCTTGACTGCCAATATCACTGCTATTGGAATAAGCAAAACTGGCAACACTCGCCTCCACGCAATCTTTCGCTTCTTCTTTTTGGCTGCAACTGACATACTTGTTTTTTTATTGACGCCCGCAAATATAATAGGTGGCATTGTTTTTTGCCATCTGACACTATCTCTTTTTTATCTTGACGAATCTGCCGTCACTCCTTTGTAATAAGACATCTTCGCTTTCCTATATTTATACATCGTCTTTGCCGTCCAATAAGTGATGAAATACTGCAACGCCACCGACATTGAACCTAATACCAGTATCAGCGTAAGCAAATTGCCTATCGTCAGATGAATCCTGGTTATCTGATAGATATAATCAATAATATTTGCAGAATCATTCCATATCAGCCATCCAAAAATCAGTTCCGACAAAAGCAGGACCATTGTTGCAAATGAAGATACTGCGTGCAGATTCTTGCGCAACCGCCTTTTACTCAACACTGTTTCTGCATAGCGCAACGAGTAATAGTTGCCGGCCAAAATACCCAACAAGAAATTTGACACGGGGACACCGAGCATTATCCCCAAAAGCAATATAGACAGGAATACATATACTATGACAAGCACTCGCTTGCGGGCCAAATAAAAAGGTTTTGGCGAAAGCAGGACAATATCAAGTAAGATACCCAAAGCCATCCCGCAACAACCGATTGCCATTGCCCCCCATCTACCTGTAAAAAACGAAGCCAATTCGTAGCCAATGATAGTCAGAACTGACGGTATCGGCATCTTGTAAAAAACAAAACTGAATACATTGCCATTAATGCAGATTGCATCTAGCATGACACCTACAATGAAAAACAGCAACACCCAAAACAGACTGTAACAGCTGTTTATTACAAAGAGCGAATAGTACCAGCCTGACAAGCCACCCGCAATTGGCATCAACAATGCCAAAATGCCAATGCTAACTTTCATTTTGAGGTCTAATGCCGATTTTGCCCTTTTCATAAATGCAAATGTAAGGTATTTTATACTGAATGTTAACCTACTGACAATTCATATACTATATTTGCCTCAAAAAAAATGTCATGTCAGTAGGTACGCTTATCGCCTTGATTATTGTTGGTGTAATAACAGGTGCAATATCAGGCATTTTAGGAATTGGTGGCGGAATCATAATGGTGCCCGCAATGGTCTATATTTTAGGGTTCTCGCAACAACAGTCGGTAGCAACTAGCCTTGCCGTCATGCTGCCACCTGTCAGCATTTTTGCGGTAATCAACTACTACAAGGCTGGCTTTGTCGACGTGAAATCGGCACTTGTGATAGTATGCGCGTTTCTAATCGGAAGTTACTTTTCATCAAAAATAGCAATAAACCTTCCGGAATCGGCTATTAAAAAGGGATTTGCCGTATTGCTTGTAATTGTGGCCATTAAAATGTTCTTTGGTAAATAAAAAAAAGCGAGCCGCTTTTCAGCCAACTCGCCCACAACTATATACCACGTAATAACCACTAAACTTTCAAACCTGAAGGAATCAAACTTGTTTAATTCCCTTTTGCGTTGCAAATGTATCCAAGAAATTTACAAGTATTTAAAAATCAATTTTATTCGAACGTTTGCATAGTTACAACTTAACAATAATCAATAAATTCAATTTGTTATGAATCTAAACTTTACACTATTGCAAACGATAAGCAAAAAAAGTTGCATTTTTGGTGCGATTTTTGATTTGCCTAAAAGAAAAGACATATAATGGAAGCACATAAGACACCATTCGAACTGCAAATGAAAGTGCGCGACTACGAATGCGACATGGAGGGCATTGTAAACAATGCGGTATACCAAAACTACCTTGAACACACACGCCACGAGATGTTCATCGAACGCGGAATCAGTTTTGAGGAATTGGTTGAAAAGAAAATATACGTGGTAATAGCGCGTGCCGACGTCCGCTACAAGTATCCACTCCGTAGCCGCGATGAATTTGTCGTAACCTGCAATGCCGAACGCGACGGATTTAAGATGCTTTTTCATCAAAAGATATTTCGTTTGCCTGACAGGAGACTCTGCGTTGACGCAACTATAACTGCCGCCGTCACCATTGAAGGCAAACTATCACGCGCACCGGAACTCGACAAGTACTTTCAATAATGGAAGCCACTAAATTTGTCAATATTCACACGCACAAGGCCACTGGCCACTGCATTGAACTCCTCAACTGGGACAATTTAGACCAAACACCTGAAAACAAGTTTGTTTCGGCAGGCTTACACCCTTGGAACATTGGCAAATGCAATCATTTGCAAGCAATTGAGACTCTGCACGAATGGTGCAGCACTGGCATAATTTCCGCCATTGGCGAAATAGGTCTCGACCACTGTGCTGAAGCCGACGCAAAAACACAAGCAGAAATATTCACACAACAACTGCAAATTGCACAAATAAATGGGTTGCCGGCCATCATCCACTGCGTCAAGGCCTACTCCGACATTTTGCAAATCCTAAATAGTGAAAAGCCTGCAATCCCCGTAATTTTCCACGGATTTACAGGCAACTGCACAACAATGCACCAATTGGAAAGACACAATGTCTTTTTCTCCTTCGGCAAACGCCTGCTCACCAGCAAAGATGCTCAATCGTCATTGGCAAATGCAAACTCTGACCGCATCTTTTTTGAAACCGACAACGACGACATTCCTATCGACAACATTTATAACTTTGCCGCAAGCATCATGAATGTAGATATTGACGAACTCAAACAAACAACATTCAGCAACCTAATAAAAATATTCGGTGAGAAATGGACAACAGTTGGTTAGAACGTACAACGCTTTTGATTGGCAATGAATCAATTGAAAAATTGAGCAAAAAAAGTTCGATTTTTGACCCTGTTTTGACCCTAAAATTATGTGCGCTCACACCAAAATTTGTTAAATTTTTCTTGCATCATATTATATATAAGCGTAT